>NZ_DALZXY010000063.1:10789-21452 GCF_031988865.1 Arthrobacter sp. | reverse complement strand
CCCGCCGGCGTGCCGGCCGCGGCCTGGTCCGCGATGGGACGCTTTGCCGAACTTCGCGAGGACGCCGGGCGCCCGCTGGCAGAGCCAACAGCTGATCCGGACTGTTCCCTCCCCGGGCCGGGCTGCGCCTGGCCACACGGTGCGGAAACAGTGGTGTGGTCGGCGGCCTCGGGGCCCCGGGCCCTGCGCACCGAAGTGTTCACCCGATGGCAGGCAGGACGTGCCCAGCTTGGCTGGCCGACCTCTTCCGAGTACCGGTTCGGAGGGGACTACCGGACGGACTTCCAGAAGGGCTCGCTTATGTTCGTTCCCCGCCTTGGCCGAGTCATGGCCTACGACCCCGCGGTGGAGCAATCAGCCGTCGTCATCGGCGACTCGCAGGCCGGCACGGACACCTGGGTTGGGAAGGGGCTGACGTCCCTCGGGTTCAAACCGGTGATTCTTGGAGCCGGAGGAACGGGCTACACCCGCGGCAACGGCAGCATCGACAGCTACCCGGAGGCCCTGGAGGGGGAGGAATGGCTGCTGCCGTGGGGAAAACCGGGACTCGTTATCCTCCAAGGTGGCGGAAACGATGCCTACGGGGCCAACAACCAGCAGATCCGGCACAACGCCATCCAGCTGATCCGCGAAGTCCAGCGAACCTACCCCCAGACCCGGATTGTGGTGGTGGGCGTGATGGGTGCCGGCAGCGGACGGCGGGCCGAAATTGATGACCTGATGGGCCGGGTGGCCGCTGAGCAGGGACTGGAATTCCTCAGCGTGCGGGACTGGTGGACCCGGTATTCACTGACTTCAAAACTTGCTGACGGCGTGCACTTGGGCAAGGCCGGGCACGACGCCGCGGCGCCAATATTCGCGCGGGAACTCAAGGCAGTCCTGGCCAACTGAGAAACGGGAATCCTGGCCACCGGGAATCCGGCGCCGCTGTCCGGGCTGCTAGAGCTTCAGGATGCGGTCCAGCTCGGCGTTATCCCGGGCAGTTCGCCGGGGGACCAGGATCAGTGCGGCAGCAACGGCTGCAGCCGGGCCGGCGATCACCGGAACAGACCATGTCAGCCAGGAATAGTCGATGCTGGCGCCGGCTCCGGAAAACTGCAGGATGATCCAAGCCAGGAGCCCTGCCGCCAGGGAGATCCCCGGCAGCAGGAGAATGCCGTAGCGCTTTCTTCGCCGGTCGGCACCCCAAATGATGAAACCGGCCGCGGTCGTGGCGGCGGCGGCAATCATCAACTCCAGCATGGTGCGTCCTAGAGGGCGCCGAATCCGACGCGGCGGACTTCCTCAGCGCCAATTTCGACGTAACCGATGACACCGGCCGGAACGATGATGAGGCGTCCCTTTTCATCCTTGAGTCGCAGTTCCTTTGAGTCCTTGATGGCCTCGGCGACGGTGTCGGCGACCTGGTCCGCGTTCTGCCCGGACTCGAACACGATCTCTCGTCCGACATTCTGGATACCGATCTTTACTTCCACCGTGGTGCCTCCTGTTTAAATGAAACTCAGTGGAATGAAATCTACTCTAGATTTCCTTGGGGAATCGGCTGATTCCGCGCCAAGCTAAACGGTAGACCAGCTCGCTGGCAGCATCAATGTCCAGATCGCCGGCGGTCTCCAGCCAGTACCGGGCGCTGACCTGTGCCATTCCCGCCATCGCCCGGCCCAGGAGAGTTGCCTCGATATGGGAGAGTTTTGTGTCTTCGGCGATCACATCGGCGATATCGCTGGCGAAGCGAGCATTGAATTCCTCGATCCGGGAACTGACCTCGTCGTCGCTGGTCAGATCCGATTCGAAGACCAGCCGGTGGCCTTGGCTGTCCTGGGCCACAAAACGGAAGTAGGCCCGCATGGTTTCGCGGACGCGGAGCTTGTTATCAGTCGTGGAAGTCAGGGCGGCCTGCAGGAACTGCGTCAGGGTTCCGAGGTGATCGTCCAGCAGGGCGAGGTAAAGCTCGCGCTTGCCGGGGAAATGCTGATACAGCACCGGCTTGCTGACCTGGGCAGTGTCAGCGATTTCATCCATGGCGGCACCGTGGAAACCGTGGCTGACAAAAACTTCCTGCGCTGCCTGCATCAGCTGCCTGCGGCGTTCTTCCCGGGGGAGCCGCGTAGATTTGCCGGCGGGCTGGTTGCTCACGTGTGTACTGACCTCTCAGAATTTCCCGGGTCCCAGACCCGGCGCAGTGGAACAACAGTTTACCCGTGGGTAACCCCGTGGGAAGCGAACCCCGCGCCCGCTGTGGCGCAGCTCTCGAAATAGAGACGGCCGGGGGCATAGATTGGAAGCCATGAGCACTGACCCGGCCGCGCAGCTACCCCCGCTGGTCCGCCCGGCCCCGGAACTGACCCGCGACGAGAAGGAACGCTATTCAAGGCACCTTATCCTGCCCGGATTCGGGACCACGGCCCAGCTGCGGCTGAAGAACGCCAGGGTGCTGGTGATCGGTGCCGGCGGCCTGGGTTCACCGGCGCTGCTCTACCTGGCCGCGGCTGGTGTGGGAACCCTGGGCATTGTGGACGAGGACACCGTGGAGGTTTCCAATCTCCAGCGCCAGGTCATCCACGGCGTTGATGACGTTGGGCGTTCCAAGGCGGAGTCAGCCCGGGACAGCGTGCTGGCGTTAAACCCGCTCGTGGACGTGGAGCTGCATGAAGTCCATCTGGATGCGGGCAATGTCCTGGAGATCTTCGCCGGTTATGACCTCATCCTGGACGGGACGGACAACTTCGCGACCCGTTACCTGGTCAACGATGCGGCTGAGATCCTGGGGAAACCGTACGTGTGGGGCTCCATCCTGCGCTTCGACGGGCAGATCAGCGTTTTCTGGGGTGCCTACGGTCCGACTTACCGGGACCTCTACCCGGAGCCGCCCGAGCCGGGAGCCGTGCCCTCCTGCGCGGAGGGCGGGGTCCTGGGGATCCTCTGCGCCCAAATCGGGTCAGTTATGGTCAACGAGGCGATCAAGCTGATCACTGGTACGGGGCGCCCGCTCCTGGGCCGCCTCCTCGTCTTCAACGCGCTGGACATGAGCTGGCGGGAAGTGGGGCTGCGGCCCGACCCGGAGCGCGCACCGGTGACGGAGCTCATCGACTACCAGTCCTTCTGCGGGCTGGCTCCGGACGGCGAGCCCGCAGCCGTTCCCAGCATCGGCGTCGCGGAGCTTGCCCGGCTGCTTGCCGACCGTGCGGCGGGCCGCGCCGACTTCGATCTGCTGGACGTGCGGGAGCCCGGGGAGCACGAAATTGTAAGCATCGACGGCGCGGACCTGGTTCCGCGGGCCCGGATTCTCTCCGGCACTGTTGTTCCGGATCCGGGGCGCACCGTGTACGTGCACTGCAAATCCGGCGGACGTTCGGCTGAGGTGACAGCCTACCTGCGGGACAGGGGACACGAACACGCCTATAACGTCAGCGGTGGGGTCCTGGACTGGGTGCGCGAGGTGGAGCCGCACAAGCCCGCCTACTGAGCGGGTCTACTGAGCTGAGAGGGAGTCCTAGGCGGACTGGCTGCGGTCGGCGTCCTGCTCGTCGGCCTCGGGGACTGCCGAGGTGCTCGGCGCCAGGGTGCTGAGCGGCTTCTGTGCAGACTTGTCGACAGTGATGCCGTAGATGGCTTCGAGGCCGCGGATGTAGTCGTCCTGCTGGCCGCTGGCAGCCAGCTCGCGGGCACGGACGGCCGGAACATGGAGCAGGGCCTTGACCATCCGGCGCATGGCGAATTCGACTTCCTCGCCGGCTCCGGTACAGCCGTGCTGGGCCCGCACCTTTTCCAGTTCCTTGTCCAGCACGCTGAGCGTGTGGCGGCGCAGGGCCACAATCGCGGAATCGAGTTCGCGGCTGAGCTGCGCTTCAGAGAAGGCTGCAGCAGCGTCTGAAACGATCCGGTTGGCCTGCTGGAGGGATTCGGCCTGCTCAGTGGGTGCGGCCAGGCGGACGGACTCGAGGGTAATGAGGTCAACGCCCTCGATTTCCCGGACCTCAGGCTCGAAGTCGTGCGTAAGCGCCAGATCGATGATGATCAGCGGCCGGTCGGATGCGGCCCGAACCCGGCGGATGTCTTCGGCGCTGACCTGGTTTTCGGTGCCGGAGCAGCCGATCACGACGTCGGCGCGGGCCACTGCCGCACCGAGGGTGTTGGCGTCCAGCGCGGTTCCGCTGCGTGAAGCAGTGAAGGATTCGGCGCGCCCCGAGGAGGAATATACGGAGATATCGGTGCAGCCGCGCTCTTTGAGCAGGGCCATTGTGGCTCCGGCATAGGCGCCCGTGCCGAAGACGACGACGGCCTTGTTGCGCCAGTCGATGTCTTCGGAAAGGTCGGTGGCAAGTTCAAGGGCCACGGAGACGATGGACAGGCCCCGCTGGCCCAGTGTGGTCAGCGCACCAACGTCCTTGGCTGTGCGGGAAGCGGTCTGGAAGAGCCGGGTCAGGGTTCCGCTGGCGGTCCCCTGTTCCTGGGCATCGATCAGGGCGCGGCGGACCTGGCCGGCGATTTCGCGTTCCCCAACGACGGCGGAGTCCAGTCCGGCGCCGACGGCGAACAGGTGCTTAGCTACGTCCGGGCCCGTATTGGTGGTGAAGGAGCGGGACACCAGGTCTTCATCCAGTCCTGAATGCCGGCTGATTTCGGCAATCGCGGCCGACCGGGCTGCCTCGAGGTCCGCTTCGGAACGGGCTTCGCAGTACACCTCGAGCCGGTTACAGGTGGCCAGGACTACCGCACCGGAAACAGCCGGGCCGTTTTCCAGCAGCGAAGAAGGGACCTTGGGCGCCCCGGCGCTGAGCCGGGCAACGGTTTCCAGGTCGACGTCAGAGTGTGTCGCGATGAGGGAAAGAAGTACCACAGTGGCTTAATAGTAGCCATCCAAACCGTGTTCGGTGGCATCGGAGGCTCTAATCGAGGGTGATTTGGGACGCAATCGGCGTTGACATCAGCAGAAACGGCATAGGGGAGCACCCCGCCGATCATCGCCGCCGGGCCCCGGTTATCCTTCCGCGCGAAATTTGGGGAGAATCAAGGCATGACTCTCAGCGCCACTCATCCGCTCATGGATGGCCGCACGGCCGATTCACCGCTCATCACCGCGTACCGGGGCGGAACTCCGTCCCGGCGCCCCGTCTGGTTCATGCGCCAGGCCGGACGCTCGCTTCCCGAGTACCGGAAGCTGCGCGTTGGCACCGGCATGCTGGAATCCTGCCTGCTGCCCGAGATGGCTTCCGAAATCACGCTGCAGCCGGTTCGCCGGCATGACGTTGATGCGGGCATCTTCTTCTCGGACATTGTCATCCCGCTGAAGCTGGCGGGTGTGGACGTTGACATCGTCCCCGGCGTCGGTCCTGTGCTTGGCTCGCCCATTCGTACTGCCGCCGACGTCGCGGCCCTGCCTGAGCTGACGGACGAAGCGCTGGAACCGATCCGCGAAGCTGTCCGGCTGACGGTGGCCCAGCTGGGAAAGACTCCGCTGATCGGTTTTGCCGGTGCACCGTTCACCCTGGCCGCTTACATGGTGGAAGGCCGGCCGTCCCGCGACCATCTTGGCCCGCGGACCATGATGCACGGCGACCCGGAGACCTGGAAGGCGCTGACCGACTGGGCAGCGGATGCCTCCGGAATGTTCCTTCGCGCGCAGCTCGAAGCCGGTGCCAGCGCCGGCCAGCTCTTCGATTCCTGGGCCGGCTCCCTCAGCCTGGCCGACTACACCGCGCACGTCGCTCCGGCGTCCGCCCGCGCCCTGGATCACGTCCGCGGCCTCGGTGCCCCGCTGGTGCATTTCGGCACCGGAACCTCCGAGCTCCTGGTTGCGATGCGGGACGTCGGCGTCGACGTCGTTGGTGTTGACTACCGCCTCCCGCTTGATGAAGCCAACCGCCGGCTGGGCGGCAGCGTCCCGCTGCAGGGGAACATCGACCCGGCCCTGCTCTCCGCCCCGTGGCCGGTATTGGAGGCGCATGTGCGCAGCGTGCTCGCGGCCGGAGCGTCAGCGCCGGGCCATGTGGTGAACCTCGGGCACGGGGTGCCGCCGGACACTGACCCGGAGGTGCTGACCCGGGTGGTGGAACTTATCCACTCCGTGGAGCCGTAGCAATGGCTGCCGTCGCGTCCACTCCGCGCAGCGCCGTCGTCATCGGCGGTGGGATTTCAGGGCTTATTGCCGCCCGTGACCTGGCCATCAAGGGCCTGGACGTCACCGTGCTGGAAGCAGGGGACGGGTTCGGCGGGTGTGTCGGCAGCCACCAGGTGGCAGGGCTGAGCCTGGACAGCGGTGCTGAGTCCTACGCCACCCGGTCCCCGGCGGTACCTGAGCTGATCGGGGAGCTCGGGCTGGCCGGGAACATTGTCCAGCCGCATCCCGGCGGCGCGTGGCTGCAGCTTGGCGGTCCGGATCTGGCGCAGTCCGCCCAGCGGATGCCGCAGACCGGGCTGCTGGGTATCCCGGCGGATCCCCGCTCCGAGGAAATCGTCAAGGCAATCGGCCGGGTCGGAGTGGCCCGTGCCGCGCTGGACCGCGTGCTGCCCGTTGCTCCGCTGCTCCGCAAGGACAAGTTGAGCCTGGGCGAAGTGGTGCGGACCCGGATGGGCGACGCCGTGCTGAAGCGGCTGGTCGCACCGGTGGCCGGCGGCGTCTACTCCGCGGATCCCGATGTGCTCGACGTCGACTCCGTGGCGCCGGGGCTGCGCAAGGCGATGGCCGAGCATGGGTCGCTTTCGGCTGCCGTCGGCGCTATGCGCAAAGCCGCGCCTGCGGGTTCCACCGTTGCCTCGCTGCGCGGCGGAATGGGCACGCTCACCCAGGCGCTCACCGCCGACCTGGCGGCCCGTGGCGTGAAACTGCTGACGGGGACACCGGCCGAAGGTATCGAACGGACCGCGGCGGGTTTCCGCATCGCCGTGCCGGACGCTGTCCTGGACGCCGACGCCGTGGTGGTGGCGACCGACGGGCCTGCCGCCGTCGACCTGCTGGCGAAAGCGGTGCCGGAACTGGCCGCCTACCGCCCCGGCCCGGGTCCGGGAGTGGCCCTGGTGACCCTGGTCGTGGACCGGCCGGAACTTGACGCGATGCCGCGCGGCACCGGTGTGCTCGTGGCCATTGATGCTGACGGTGTCCAGGCCAAGGCCTTGACCCACGCCACCGCCAAATGGCAGTGGCTCGCGGACTCCACCGGTCCGGGAACTCACGTCCTTCGCCTGTCCTACGGACGCGGCCTAGGGGCGGGGCAGGAGATCGATGCCACCGCCCTGCGCCCGGACGATGAACTCTTCGCAGCGGCCCTGGCGGATGCTTCTGCACTGCTGCAGACACCGCTGGAGGAGGCCGACGTGGTCGGCTGGGATGTTGTCCGCTGGGTCGGAGCCCTGCCCTCCGCTGCCGTCGGGCACGCCGATCGTGTGGCCGCGGTCCGCGCTGCCGTGGCCGAGGTCGACGGGTTGGAGGTGGTGGGAGCATGGCTGGCCGGAACCGGACTGGCCGCTGTCACGGCCGATACCCGGTCCCGTTCCGCACGCCTCGCCGAAGCCGTCCAAATCGTGGAATAATCAAATCAACTGCAGTTCTACAGGTCGTAGAACTTCGCATTTCGCCTAAGTCTGTCGCAGGCGGCAGACTGTTAGACATGAGTGAGCCCATGGGTCAGACCGCATCTGTCACAGCCGAAACACAAGAACAGTTCTTCACGCTCTGGACCGTTTTCAAGCGGTCCGAACTTTCCCGTGAGATGACCGGGAACGCCGTCAGCGACTTCGAAGCCCTGGAGAAAGACCTGGGCACCGGGAATGTCACCCTCCGCGGCATTTATGATGTCTCGGCCATGCGTGCGGACGCAGACATCATGATCTGGCTGCACGGCAGCCGTCCCGAGGCGCTGCAGGACGCAGTGCGCCGGATCCGCCGGACGGAATTGTTCTCCGGCACCGAAATTGTGTGGTCCGCCATGGGTGTCCACCGCGACGCCGAGTTCTCCAAGGACCACTGGCCTTCCTTCTCCCGCGGCATCGCTCCCGAGACCTGGGTCTGCGTCTACCCGTTCGTCCGCTCCTACGAGTGGTACCTGCTGCCCCCCGAAGAACGCGGCGCCATGCTGCGCGATCACGGCAAGCTGGGCCGCGAGTTCCCGCAGGTCCTGGCCAACACGGTTGCGTCCTTTGCCCTGGGCGACTGGGAGTGGCTCCTGGCGCTGGAGGCACCGGAACTGGTGGACCTCGTGGACATGATGCGCCGCCTGCGCTCGACCGAAGCACGCAACCACGTGCGTGAAGAAATCCCGTTCTACACCGGCCGGCGCATCGCCGCCGCCGACGTTTCAGAGGTGCTTAAATGACTTCCCCTTCCTCCGGTTCCCCAGCTGGTTTCGACCCGTTTGCCGGCGTCGATGAAAACGGCGTGATGGCCCCGGCCAAATACGATGCCATCCTGCTCGCTTCCTTCGGCGGCCCGGAGGGCCAGGACGACGTCATTCCGTTCCTGCGCAACGTCACCCGCGGCCGCGGTATCCCCGACGAACGCCTCGAGGAAGTTGCCACGCACTACCGTGCCAACGGCGGAATCAGCCCTATCAACGAGCAGAACCGCGCCCTGAAGGCTGCCCTGGAAGCCGAACTTAAGCGCCGGGAAATCGACCTGCCGGTGCTGTGGGGCAACCGCAACTGGGACCCCTACATCAAGGACGTCCTGCAGGATGCCTATGACACCGGTTACCGCCGCCTGCTTATGGTCACCACCAGCGTCTACTCCAGCTATTCCTCCTGCCGGCAGTACCGCGAAGACCTGGGCATGAACCTCACCGCCACCGGACTGGATAAAAAGCTGCAGGTGGACAAGGTCCGCCAGTACTTCGACCACCCCGGCTTCGTGGAGCCCTTTGTGGAGGGTGTAAGGGATTCCCTCGCCAAGGTCCGCGAACAGCTGGCCGCTGCAGGCAAGGCCGACGGGAAGATCGAAGTCCTGTTCGCCACGCACTCCATCCCCACCGCCGACGCCGAGGCGTCCGGACCGCGGGACCGCGAATTCGAAGAAGGCAGCGCCTACGTTGCCCAGCACCTGGCCAATGCCCGGGCCATCATGGACCGGATACCCGAAGCAGCAGGCCTGGACTGGCAGCTTGTTTACCAGTCCCGCTCCGGGTCACCGCACACCCCGTGGCTGGAACCGGATATCAACGATGCCATCGCCGAGCTGCCCGCCAAGGGCGTCGACGGCGTCGTGATTGTGCCGCTGGGCTTCGTCAGTGACCACATGGAAGTCGTCTGGGACCTCGACACCGAAGCCATGGAGACCTGCGCCGACCTGGGGCTCGCCGCGCACCGCACCCCGACCCCGGGTATCCACGAAAAGTTTGTGGCCGGCCTGGTTGACCTGGTCTGCGAACGCACGGTGGATCACACGATCTCCGAGCGTCCGGCGCTGACAAAGCTGGGCCCCTGGTACGACGTCTGCCGTCCCGGCTGCTGCGCGAACCTGCGCGGCGAAAAACCGACTATCGCGGGCGCTGATTCCACAGTGGGTGTGCAGTAGTGGCGCATTCCCCAGTCCTGATCGGGACTCGAGGCTCCGCGCTGGCTGTAACGCAGACCACCACGGTCGCTGAGATGCTTTCCGAGCTGGGCGGCTTCAACGTGGAGCTTGTCCGGGTCAAGACCGAAGGCGACATCAACCGGGCCGCACTCTCGCAGATCGGCGGCACGGGGGTGTTCGTGGCGGCGCTGCGTGAATCCCTGCTGAGCGGCGACTGCGACGTCGCTGTGCACTCGCTCAAGGACCTGCCCACGGCTGAGGCCGGCGGGCTGACCATCGGGGCCATCCCGGCCCGGGTGGATGTCCGTGACGCACTCTGCGCGCGGGATGGACTGACCCTGGGGCAGCTGCCGGCCGGAGCTAAAATCGGCACCGGCTCCCCGCGGCGTGCCGCCCAGCTGCGCGCCGCCCGTCCGGACCTGGAGATCGTCGATATCCGCGGCAACGTGGACACCCGGCTGGCCCGCGTGGCCGGTCTGGTCGACGGCGGACCCGGGGACCTCGACGCAGTGGTGCTGGCTGCCGCCGGGCTCTCCCGGCTGGGCCGCCTGAACATGGTGTCCGAATTCCTGGAGCCGTCGGTCATGCTGCCCGCGCCCGGGCAGGGGGCGCTGGCCGTGGAATGCCGCACGTCCGACGCCGCCGAAGGCCCGCTTAGCCGGGCACTGGCGGCCTACGACGACACCGCCAGCCGGTTGACAGTGACAGCTGAACGCGCCCTGCTGGCCCGGCTCGAAGCCGGCTGCACGGCCCCGATCGGTGCACTGGCACGCGTTACCGAACAGGGCCTCGCGCTCGAAGCCGTGGTCTGCAGCGACGACGGCACCCAGACGATTCGGCGCTACACCTCCACTGCACAGGCAGACGAGGACGGAGCCCGCGCCCTAGGGATCCGCATGGCGGAGGAACTGCTCGCCGCGGGAGCCGCTGACCTGACGGAACTCGCTTCTTGATGGAGAGCTGAGGCTGGCTCCGATGACCCCGGACCGTGCCAGGCCGCCCGCAGCCGGAGAAACTCTCTCCGGCGCGGACGTGGTGCTGCTGCGCACCCCTGACCGCGCGGGACCCATGACGGCGGAACTGCAGGCGCGCGGAGCCCGCGTGCACCTGCTCCCGCTGATCGACTTCCAGCTGCCGGCGGACACCGCACCGGTGGCC
>NZ_DALZXY010000063.1:0-10779 GCF_031988865.1 Arthrobacter sp. | reverse complement strand
CGCCGGACTGCGGGAACTGGGGGAGGGGGCCTTCGACTGGATCATCTTCACCTCGGCAACAACCGTCCGGGCGCTGGAACGATTCGCCGCGGCGTCCGGACGTACCCTGTCCCAGCTGGCCTCCGGCACCCGGGTGGCCGCTGTTGGCTCCGGAACCCGGCAGGCGCTGTCCGGCAGGGGCCTCGACGCCGACCTGGTGCCGCAGACTGACCAGTCCGCGCGCGGACTGGCCGCCGCCTGGCCCACCGCCGGAACCGGCCGGAACCGGCTGCTGCTGCCGCAGGCCGATATCGCGGACCCGTTCCTGCGCACCGCCCTGGCCGACGCCGGCTGGGACGTGCAGGCGGTTACCGCTTACCAGACTGTTGATTATCCGGCGCCGGCAGCATCGCGCCTGGAGCCGGATGCATCGGGCCCTGGGGTGCAGATCGAGGGGGCCCAGCCCAGTCCCGACCAGCCCAGCCCTGCCCTGTTCAGCCCGGAGCAGTACCGCCGTTGGGCCGTGCCTGCTGGCACCGGGGCGCTGCCGGCACCGCACGCCGTCGTCGTCACCTCTCCGAGCACGGCGCGGCGGTTTGTCCGGGACGCGCTGGTCCCCGGGGCCGCGGTGACCGTGGCCATCGGGGAACCCACGGCGCGCCAGCTCCGTGAACTCGGCCACCCGCCGGGGGCAACCGCCTCCGAACCCACGCCGGCAGGAATTGCCGACGCCGTCGAAGCGGCACAGGCCGCCCACCGGATTTCCCACCACCCTCCACCGGAAGGCAGAACGCAACCATGAGCTTCCCCCAGCACCGCCCCCGCCGGCTGCGGACGACTCCGGCAATGCGCCGGATGACCGCTGAATTCCGCCTCGACCCGGCCGAACTCGTGCTCCCCGCGTTTATCCGGGAGGGCCTGACCGAGCCGAATCCCATCACCTCGATGCCCGGCGTCGTCCAGCACACTACCGAGACGCTCAAGCGGGCCGCGGCAGAGGCCGTGGAGCTCGGCGTCGGCGGCATAATGCTCTTTGGCATTCCCGCTGTCCGTGATGCCGCCGGCAGCGCCGGAACGGACCCGGACGGAGTCCTGAACAAGGCGATCGCCGACGTCCGCGCCGAAGTCGGCGATGACCTGGTGATCATGAGCGACGTCTGCCTGGACGAATTCACCGACCACGGACACTGCGGTGTACTGGACGAACACGGGGTCGTGGACAATGACACCACACTCGAAATCTATGGCCGCATGGCCGTGGAGCAGGCCCGCGCCGGGGCCCACGTGCTGGGCCCGTCCGGCATGATGGACGGCCAGGTTGCGGTGATCCGGCAGGCACTGGACGACGCCGGATTCCAGGACGTCTCCGTCATCGCCTATGCGGCCAAATACGCCTCGGCGTTCTACGGGCCGTTCCGTGAAGCCGTGGATTCCCAGCTCAAGGGTGACCGCCGCACCTACCAGATGGACGCGGCGAACCGCCGCGAAGCGCTGCTCGAGGTCGAACTGGACCTCGAAGAGGGCGCGGACATGGTGATGGTGAAGCCCGCCATGAGCTACCTGGACATCCTGGCCGACGTTGCTGCCATGTCCCCGGTCCCCGTCGCGGCATACCAGATCTCCGGCGAATACGCGATGATCGAAGCTGCGGCCGCCAACGGCTGGATCGACCGTCGCCGCGCCATTGAAGAATCCGTCCTCGGCATCAAGCGTGCCGGAGCCAACATCATCCTTACGTACTGGGCCGCCGAGCTGGCTGCCTGGCTGAAAGAAAGCAAGTAATGACCCAGACAGTCTCCTCCGAAGAGCTCTACGACCGTGCCCGTGCCCTGATGCCCGGCGGCGTTAACTCACCCGTGCGTGCCTTTGGCTCCGTGGGCGGGACACCGCGCTTCCTGGTCTCGGCCAAGGGCCCGTACGTCACCGACTCCGAGGGACGCGAATACGTCGACCTGGTCTGCTCCTGGGGCCCGGCCCTGGTCGGACACTCGCACCCGGATGTGCTGGCCGCCGTTCACTCAGCCGTGGACCGGGGACTCTCCTTCGGGGCCTCCACCCCGGCCGAAGCGGACCTCGCCGCCCTGGTCATGGACCGGGTAAAGCCCGTGGAACGCCTTCGGATGGTCTCCACCGGCACGGAAGCCACCATGACGGCGGTGCGTCTGGCCCGCGGTTTCACCGGCCGGAACCTGGTCATCAAATTTGCCGGCTGCTACCACGGCCACCTGGACGGGCTGCTGGCCTCCGCCGGGTCCGGCGTCGCCACCCTGGCGCTGCCCGGTTCCGCCGGTGTCACCGAAGCGACCGCCGCGGAGACCCTGGTGCTTCCTTACAACGACGTAGCTGCCGTGGAAGCAGCCTTCGCCGAGCACGGCGCGAACATCGCCGCCGTGATTACTGAGGCAGCCCCGGCCAACATGGGCGTAGTCACCCCGGCGGAAGGCTTCAACGCAGCCCTGTCCCGCATCACGACCGCCCACGGTGCACTGCTGATCCTCGACGAGGTGCTCACCGGCTTCCGCACCTCGCCGGCCGGATACTGGGGCCTGACCGGCGCCAAGGAAGGCTGGACGCCGGACCTGTACACCTTCGGCAAGGTCATCGGCGGCGGTATGCCGGTGGCAGCCCTTGGCGGCCGCGCCGAGGTCATGGACTACCTGGCGCCGCTCGGACCGGTCTACCAGGCCGGCACCCTTTCCGGGAACCCGATCGCCATGGCTGCCGGCGTTGCAACTCTGACCGCGGCAACGCCCGAGGTGTACGCCAACATCGATGCCCGCTCGGCGCAGCTCTCGCAGGCCGTTTCCGATGCGTTCGCTGCGGAAGGCGTAAACCACAGCATCCAGCGGGCCGGCAACCTGTTCAGCATCGCCTTCGGCACCGCCGAGCACGGCGTGCACAACTACGCCGACGCGCTGGCCCAGGACGCGTTCCGCTTCAAGCCGTTCTTCCACTCCATGCTGGACTCCGGGGTCTACCTGCCGCCGTCCGTCTTCGAAGCCTGGTTCCTCTCCGGCGCGCACGACGACGCCGCGATGGATCGGATTTTGGCCGCGCTTCCGGCAGCGGCCAAGGCAGCTGCTGCGGCGAAGCCGTAGAAATCCGCCTTAAGCGCTGGTACCCAACGAAGCAGCAGCGGCCAGGTTCCTCCGGGGGCCTGGCCGCTGTATTTAAGCCAGGACCGCTGAAGCCAGGACCACCCCGGCGCAGCTAACCCAGCACATCCTTCCGCCGCAGGGCCAGGACTGCCGCTGCCGTGAACACGGCACAGGCCGCCGCCAAAAGGAGCAGTCCGGGCCCGTCAAAGCCTTCCGCCAGGGGAGTGTTCCGGTAAGCCCATGAATAGGGTGAGATGTTGCGGAGCCAGGACAAATCCGGATCCTGGTTGGCCAAGGCATTCAGCACATACCCGTACGCCGCCACTGCAGCTCCGATGCCCAGGGCCACCGTGCGGCGGCCCGTGACCGCGCCTGCGGCCAGTGCGACGCTTCCGGCCAGGACGCCCAGGCCAAGCCAGGCCGCTTCGGCTGCCACGATATTCACGGGATCCAGATCCAGCTGGGACGGGGCATTGAGGATCATGATGAGGCCTGTCGTGTACACCGCGAACCACAGGAGCCGGACAAACAGGCCAAGCGCGGATTCCAGGGCATACTGCGTCCGGCCTACCCCGTGGGACAGGATCAGCTCCAGGCTGCCCGACTCCTCGGCGCCGGCAATCGCCGTCGACCCCCAGGACACGGCGGCAATGGTGATAAAGACAAAACCGAGGAGCCCGAAGAACACACTCTGCACGTAGCCCGGTCCAGAAAATATGTTCTCGTAGCCCAGGGCGCTCACTAATTCCGGCGGGAGGCCCTCGATGAGGTTGCGCATGTCCGCCCCATTCATGGAGGGGTAGAGCGGCAGGTACAGCAGCAGGGCAGCAGTCAGGGCGATGGTCCAGCCGAGCGTGGACCGCCAGGTATCCAGTACCGCACGGCGGAAGACAGGCAGCGGGCGAGGGACGAGGACTTTCCCGGCGGTCATTGCTGTGCCTTCCGCCCATCCGATTCCGCAGACTCCACGGGCCTGCCGTAGAGACTGAGGACGGATTCTTCGAGGTCAGGCTCTTCCACCGACAAGTCCAGGACCCGGTAACCGGCAAGAACCTTGATGAAGGGATCGACGCCGCCTTCGAGGGTGCCCTGGATGTGCAGTGTTCCGTCTTGGGAGGTCACCGTCCCTTGTAGCCCGGCAGTGCGAACAAGATCATCGCGCAGCCCCGCAGGATCGGTGCCGGACACGGATGCCCGGACGTGCCGCAGGCGGTTGAGGCGCAGGGAGGCTACGTCCCCCTGCGCCACGACCCGTCCCTGGGAGAGAACTGCCACTACGTCCGCAGCCTGCTGGATTTCACTGAGCACGTGCGAACTGAGCAGGACGGTGCGTCCCGCTGCCCGTGCCTCGCGCACCAGGTCCAGGAATTCGCGCTGTACCAGCAGATCGAGCCCGCTGGTCGGCTCGTCGAGGATCAACAGGTCCGGATCATGCATAAAAGCCTGGACCAGACCAAGCTTCTGCCGGTTGCCCTTGGAAAGGGTGCGTACCGTCTGCGACAGATCGAGCCCAAGACGCTCAGCCAGCGACTCGATTCTGCCGGCGGGAACCGGGGAGCTGATGTCGGCGAAGTGGTGCAGAAGCGTCCCGCCGTGGATGCGCCCGCTCAACCGAAGATCCCCGGGGATGAACCCAATGCGGCGGCGCAGCGCTGCGCCGCCGGAACGGGGGGACAGTCCGAGGACGGCGGCGGTCCCCGACGTCGGGCGAATGATGTCGAGCAGTAGGCGCAGGGTGGTGGTTTTTCCGGATCCGTTCGGGCCGATCAGGCCGAAGACGGTCCCGGGTTCGACAACGAGGTCCAATGAAGCCAGGGCCATGTTGGCCCCGTAGCGCTTGGTCAGTGCCCGCGTCTCGATTGCTGGCGGCATGGGGCTCCCTTAAAAGTTCAGGAGGTTTGGGTGCCGGTTAGACGCCCAAGTTCCTGCAGATGTAGCAGATACGGCGGACTTTCGGGGGTGATTCGTGCCCTGAGAATAATGCCGGTCCGATGAGAAATCGAGGCCTGCCCCGCCCGTAGGGTGGTTTCTCTCCCCACCACATCCGTCTTACAGCCGGGCTCCTGCAGCCGGGCCAATGCACGCAAAGGTAAAACAACACATGGTGATTTTTAGCCGTCCCCAACCGGGAACGCTGCCAACGACGCTCAAGCTCCTAGTCGCAATCCTGATTCCCTCCGCGATCGTGAGCGTCCTGGGAGGTGCCTCGGCCAGTATGGGATTCGGGTTGGCCGTGGGACTCGGCATGGCAGTCACTCCGGTAAGCCGGCCGCGCCAGGCCGCACTGCTGATGGTCGTGGGGGCGGTCCTTGGCGGACTGGCCTCATGGGCCGGGTCAACGCCGTGGGCCATCTCGGTGCTTATCTTTATCTCCGCCATCCTGTCCGCGGTCTCCAACCAGCGCTCCGCCGGACTGCTTTCCCTCGCCCCGATCATGGTGATCCTCTTTGGCCCGGGCCCCATCGACCTCAGCTGGTGGTCCGCGGTCTTGTGGATCCTGGCCGGCGGCGCGGCCGGCGCCCTGATCACCCGCCTGCTGAAGTTCCAGGCCCCGACCCTCCCGGTGGACAAACGTACTGCCTGGGAGCACGGCATCGCCGTGGGCCTTTTGTGCGCCGCGGTTATGTTCTGGAGCCTGGCGAATGAGATTCCCCACGGCTACTGGATCGCCGTGACCGTACTGATGGCGCTGCGGCCGCTGCCCGACCAGCGCCGCGAGACCCTGAACGGGCGGCTCATCGGCACTTTTCTGGGCGCCGTCGTGGCCCTGCTGGCCGTGATCTTCCTCCCCTTCTGGGGTGCCCTGATTGTTGCCGTGCTGTGCCTGTTCGTCCTGGTCTGGTACTCCATGGGAGGGGCGTATCTGATGCAGGCGCTGGCCCTGACGCCGATGCTGTTGATCTTCGCCTCCCTCGGGGATATCGAGCGCGGCTTCGAGCTGACTGTGGAGCGGGTCATATTCACGGCAATCGGGTTTACCGTGGCGGTGCTGGTCGCCCTGCTGCTCCGGCGCTGGGACTCCCGGCGTGAGGCTGCCGATAGCTGAGGCCGAGGCTGGCCGCCGGACGGGCTGGTCCTATGGCCGGTGGTCCGCTGGCCATTTCAGCGGGTATAAGCTGTCCTAAGGACAGTAAATCTCATCCAAGGAGAACAGAATTTCCATGCTTTTTGAGAACCAAGCAGCACTTGTTACCGCCGCCGGAGCCGGAATCGGCCGCGCCATCGCACTGCGGCTGGCCGCAGATGGTGCCGCAATTGTCGTCTCGGACGTTAACGACGAGGCCGGGGCCGAAACCGTTGCACTCATCGAGGCCGCCGGCGGCCGGGCTGCCTACAAGCACGCCAACGTCGCCGACGCCGACGAGGTCAATTCCCTGATTCCCTTCGCCCTGGAGTCCTTCGGCCGGCTCGACTTGGCAGTGAATAACGCAGGTTTGGGCGCCATGCCCAAGCCCGTCCAGGACATCTCCGCCGCTGAATGGGACCGCAGCATCAATGTGACCCTGCGCGGCACCTTCCTGTCGCTGCAGGCCCAGATGGCCCACTTCACGAAGCAGGGGCACGGCTCCATCGTGAACATCGCCTCGCTGGCCGGCATCAGCGCCACCCCGCAGCTGACCCCCTACGGAGCGGCAAAGCACGGGGTGGTTTCCCTGACCCGCAGTGTCGCCAAGGAAGGCGCTGAGCAGGGCATCCGCGTCAATGCAGTGGCCCCGGGCGCGATTGAGACTGCTGCCCTGGCCTCCCTGCCTGCCGAGGCCAAGGCCGGTTACGCCGCGGAAATCCCGATGAAGCGCCTGGGCCAGCCGGAGGACATTGCCAACGCCACCGCCTTCCTGCTCTCCGAAGAGGCCAACTTCATCACCGGCGTCGTGCTCCGCGTAGACGGTGGAACCGAAGCCTAACCATGGGTACAGCAGAGCAGAATGCGGTGTTGATCGAGGTCCTTAACGGGCTCCTGGCGCAGTGGACGGCACCGGACTTCACTACCGCGGTAGCAGCACGCGAGGGCGTAGTGCTGGATCCCGGTGCTCTGACGCTGCTCACCATCCTGAACAACTCCGGCCCGCAGCGTCCCTCGGCGCTGGGGGAGCGGATGGTCACCGGAGCCTCCAACATCTCCAAGATCACCGCCCGCCTTGAACAGGCGGGCCTAGTTGGCCGTTCCCGGGACCCGTTGGATTCCCGGGCCTCCCTGGTGGTCCTTACCGAGGCGGGTGAGCAGGCTGGGGAAGCGCTGCGCCGGTCTGGAAACTCCCTGGTCGATGATCTCCTCGAAGGCTGGAGCGCCGAGGACCGCACCGACCTGGTGCGGCTTCTGGCCCGCTTCGAGAATGAAACGGGCCGCGTAAGCGCAGCCTTGAGGGACGCGCCGAACGCGGCGGCGTTCCCGCCGCCGGCGGATGGTGACTGAACCTGACGACGCCCTAAACAAACCATGCCCCGCATCCGTCAAGGATGCGGGGCATGGTTTCTTAACCAGTGCTAGAAGGCGGCGGTGACGTCGCCGTTGGGCCACTGCTCTTCGATGAAGGCCTTGACCTCGGGGGAGTGCAGGAGTTCTTCGAGCTTCTCGATCCGTGCGTCCTTGCTGCCGGTCTTCCAGGCGAGCAGGTTCGCGTACGGGTTGTTCTCGAGCGACTCGACCAGCAGGGCGTCGTCGGTGTTCAGGCCGGCATCCAGGATGTAGTTGCCGTTGATGATTGCCAGGTCCACCGTGGGATCGGACAGGTCGTTGACGAGGAGTTCAGCCTGGTTCTCGGCGAAATCCAGGTTCTTCGGGTTCTGCTCATCGGTCAGGGAAATGACCGAGGCGTCGTCGTCGATGTCCTTCAGGAGTCCGGCCTCTTCGAGCAGCATCAGGGCACGGGCCTGGTTGGAGGGGTCATTCGTGACGGCTACCCGGGCGCCGTCAGCGACGTCGGAGATGTCCTGGTGCTTTTCGCTGAAGATGGCATACGGCTCGATGTGGATGCCTTCGCCGTGCTCAAAGTCGTAGCCCTGGCTCTCGGTCTGGGCTTCCAAATAGGACAGGTGCTGGAAGTAGTTGGCGTCGATCGAGCCGTCGTCCAACGAGATGTTCGGAGTCACGTAGTCATCGAACGGGACGATGTCGAGTTCGAGCCCGGCGTCCGCCGCCAGATTATCGGCGACGTATTCCAGGATGACTCCGTGCGGCTGGGGGCTGGCGCCCACCGTCAGCGTGACAGGGTTGGCAGGATCGAGGCTCTCTACAGCGCTGGAGGAGGATTCAGAACCCCCGCAAGCCGTCAGCGCCAGAGCCGCGGCCACGCCGGTGGCCACAAATGAAAATGCTTTCCGCATCGGATGCGTTTCCTTTCAAGTGTCCGGCCAGGGCAAACCCTGGCCGGGCTGTAATGCAGCTAGCGGCTACTGGCTGCAAGCCCTGCCCCGCACCTGGGTGCGGGGCAGGAAGTAATAGGAGGCGGAAGCCTCGGTCAGGCCCTGGTCCGTGCGTCGTCCCGCTGCTCTTCGCCCGCGGTGCGGGCAGCAACCGGCGCGGGCGCAGCAGCGGCCGGGACGGTTCCAGGGCGGCGTCGACGCCGGTGGCCGGCCGCGGAGCGGTGGTCCACCCGGCGGGCAGCGAAATCTCCCGCCAGCTGGATGATCTGCACGATGGCCACGATGATGACGATCGTTACGACCATCACTGTGGTGTCGAAGCGCTGGACTCCATAGTTGTAAGCCAGCCGGCCCAACCCGCCGCCGCCGATGATGCCGGCCATGGCTGAGTACCCGACCAGCGTGACCAAGGTGGTGGTCAGCGCGGCGATCAGCCCGGGGAGTGCCTCGGGCATCAGAACCTTGCGGATGACCTGCATACGCGTCGACCCCATCACCAGGGCAGCGTCGATCTTTCCGCCGGCAACGTCCCGAAGCGCGGTTTCAACCAGGCGGGCGAAGAAGGGAATGGTCCCGATGCTCAGCGGTACGCAGGCCGCCAGCGGGCCGATCGAGGAACCGGTGACCAGTCGCGAGAAGGGAATGAGGATAACCATCAGGATCGCGAACGGAATGGAGCGGGTGATGTTCACGATGATGTCGGAGAGGATCCGGTTGGTCACCGGCATCGGACGCAGGCCGCCGGACGCGCTCGTGTGCAGGAAGATTCCCAGGGGCAGGCCAATCAGCAGCGTGAAGAAGCCCGAGACCCCAACCATCAGCAGGGTGTCAGCCACCGCTTCCGGTAGGGCCTTGGTGATGCCGGGGTTGTTGGCCAGTTCTTCGAACAGGTTCATGCCGTGACCTCCACTGCTACGCCCTGGGCGGCCAGGTAGTTGCTGACCGCGTCCATGTCGATGCTTTCGTCGAGTTGGACGCGCAGGCGTCCGAACCGTTTACCGGCCAGGGTTTCAACGCTGCCGGCGAGTACATTGACGTCGGTGTCGAACCGCCGGGTGAGCCCGGAGAGAACCGGTTCGGTGGCGTGTTCACCGACCATCAGCAGCTCCACGACGGGACCGCCAGGAACCGGAGGAGTGGGCGGAAGGGGGATCAGGGCCTTGGCGAGCCGTCCGCCGAGGTGTGCGGCGACGTCCTGCAGGGCTCCGTGCTCCACGACCCGGCCTGCCTCGAGGAGGGAGACAGAGTCGCAGATCCGCTTCACTACGTTCATTTCGTGGGTGATGATCAACACTGTCAGCCCGAGCCGGTGCGTCAGTTCCGAGATGAGGTCCAGGATCTCGTCCGTGGTGCGCGGATCGAGCGCTGAAGTGGGCTCGTCGCAGAGCAGCACATCCGGGTGCGCGGCCAGTGCCCGGGCAATTCCCACGCGCTGTTTCTGGCCGCCGGAGAGCTGGGCGGGGTAGGCCTCGGCGAACTGGTCCAGCCCGACCAGGGCGAGGAGCTCATGAACCCGTGCGTCGATGTCCCGCTTCGGAGTCCCGACCAGTTCGAGCGGGTGGGCGATGTTGGCAGCCGCGGTGCGTGAATCCATCAGGTTGGCGTGCTGGAACACCATCCCGATCCGGCGGCGGGCCAGTCGGATCTCAGAGTCCTTCACGTTCGTCAGCTCCCGGCCGTCGATCGTGACAGTTCCCGACGACGGGCGGTCAAGCAGCGTGAGGCAGCGGACAAGGGTCGATTTCCCGGCACCGGAATGTCCGATGATGCCGTGGATGGAGCCCTTGGGCACGCTCATGCTGACACCGTCCAGGGCAACTACTTCCCGGGCACCCTGGCGGTAGACCTTTCGCAGGTCGGTAACTGTGATCATTCATCCTCGTGTCTGCATCGTGTGGGGGACATGCGGGGCAGGAGCCGTCAGCGCGGCGGCACGCCGCAAACCCGGCTCTGGGAGGAGTGCCTGCCAATCACGTGACACGGGGCGCGCAACCGGCTCCAAGGGGGAACGATCGGCCGCGCCCGGGCGCCATCAGCGCCTGACACTGCATTAACTACCTCATCTTACTTGGGGCAGTCCCGCAGGCGGAAATCCGGGGCGGTCCTCAGGCCCCGGCGAAGCTGTCCGCGGACAGGTCCAGCACCAGCTGGCCGTCCGGCTCCTCCGCCAGCTGGACGGACACCGAAACCGGTGCCTCCTGGGGTGGAAGTGAAAACAGTGCGGGTTCGGAGAGTTCCGCCGCCGGCCGGGAGGATGCCGGCACCGGGTCAGCGGCTGCGGGGGCTTCGGGTGCGACGGCGGCTGCGGCTGCGGGGGCTCCGGGTGCGACGGCGGCTG
>NZ_DALZXY010000062.1:0-21585 GCF_031988865.1 Arthrobacter sp. | reverse complement strand
GCCGATTGTGGCTGAAACGACGGCAGGGGGAGTTGGCCCCAGACGCAGCGCGTGGCAATGTTGGGAGTGATCCAGCCCCACCGCCAACCAACCCCAGTCCAGGAGCAGCGCACCAGTGAATCCGGCCGTACCCAAGAAGTCTTCCGCCAAGCCGGCGGCCGGGGCAATCTCCTGGCGGCAGGCCGAGCCTGCCCCTATCGTGCTGCTCACCGGACCGGAGGAATACCTTGCCGGGCGGGCCATGGAGAACATCCGGATGCAGCGGCGCAGGGAGGCTCCTGACACGGAAGTCATCCGGCTCGACGCCGCCGCCTATACTGCCGGAGAACTGATCCTCATTACCAGCCCGTCGCTTTTTGGGGAGGCCAAACTCGTCGAGGTCGGCAACCTGGCCCACATGAGCGAAGAGTTCCTCAACGACACCCTCGTTTATCTCAAGGACCCGGCTCCAGATACGGTGCTGGTGCTCCATCACTCGGGCGGAAACCGGGGAAAAAAGCTCCTGGACGCTGTGAAAGCGGCCAAGGCAGCGGTGGTGGACTGCCAGCCGTTCAAAAAGGACGCCGAGAAGGTGGACTTTGTTACCCAGGAATTCCGGGCCGCGAAACGCCGGATTGACAGCGGAGCAGTCAGGGCGCTGGTCAGTGCCGTCGGCTCAAGTTTGTCGGAGCTGGCAGCTGCCTGTCAGCAGCTGATGAACGACGCCAGCGGGGAGATCACCGAAGAAACCGTCGAGAAGTACTACGGCGGCCGCGTGGAAGCAACGGCTTTCAAAGTGGCCGACGCCGCCCTCGCCGGACGGGCCGGGGCTGCCCTGTCCATGCTGCGCCATGCCCTCGCCACCGGGGTTGACCCGGTTCCGCTGGTGGCTGCCCTGGCCATGAAGGTCCGGGCCGTGGCGCGGGTCGCCGACCTCCGCGGTTCCTCGGCGTCCCTGGCCAAGGACCTGGGGATGGCGCCCTGGCAGGTTGACCAGGCCCGGCGTGACGCCCAGCGGTTCTCCTCCGAGTCGCTGATCAAGGCAGTCCAGGTCCTGGCCGAAGCAGACGCCCAGGTCAAAGGTGCCGGACGGGACCCGGTCTACGCCGTCGAGCGCGCTGTCACCGTGATCGCCCTGGCCGCGTCGGGCCGCTGATTGACCACCGAAGGAAGAAAGAGACCCCAGTAATGCCCAGCAAGAAAGTCCAGCCGCCGCGGATCGCCACCATCAAGCTGCCGGCCCTGGAGAAGGGAAATCCTGATGACCTTCGGCCCCACGAACGCTACGACGGCGAGAGCCACGTGGGCGGCGACCTCAGCGGACGGGTGCTCGATGGAATCTCCTTCAGCGAATGCGAGCTGATCAGCACCACCGCCCATGAAGCCAGCCTTCGCAACGCCCGGTTCCTGGACACGAGGCTCGAGCGGTTTAACGCCCCCGTTCTCACGGCCCCAGGAATGATCCTGCGCGACGTCGAGATTGACGCGTCCCGCATCGGTTCAGCCGAGGCCTTCTCTTCGGAGTGGAACTCGGTCAGTGTCTCCGGCAGCAAGCTCGACTTCCTGAATCTGCGCGGATCTGTGCTCAAGGACGTGGCCTTCAGCGACTGCGTCATCGGGGAGCTTGACCTGGTTGGCGCCAAGCTCACCCGCGTTTCCTTTGCCAACACCCGGATCAACACACTGGCCCTGGACCAGGCCACCCTGGAACACATGGATCTCCGCGGCGCCGATATCCACGGCATCTCCGGCATCGGCTCGATCCGCGGTGCAACGCTCAGTGGCCTCCAGCTGATGGAGATGGCCCCTATGTTGGCTGAGCATCTCGGAATCAACGTGACGGACTAGGGCTGTTCCACGTTCGACGCCGGTCCCGGGGAAGAAATGCAGAATGGCTTCCGAACGGGCTGCGACCCGGGCACCAACGAGCTCCGGCGCAGTCAGGTCCGTTCGGCGGACAGAAGGCCAAGAAGCTCCAGCTCTTCGGATCGGCTGAGCCCGGACCTGCGGGGCCGGTCCAAGCCGCGCTCTCGCTCATCGGCCAGCACCCGGTCCAAGGTTTGTCCGAGACCCGTCACTTCACCACCCGCGGCGTGGAAGGCCGAGTTGTTCCGCTGCGCGAACGCGGCTTCCACGGTGGGGAGCCATAGCGGCAGCGACCGGGGGCCGGCCCAGTACCGGACGTCCTTGCCCAGCAGCCAGGTGTCAGGAGCACTGACCATTTCACCGCTAAAGCCGGCGGTCTCTGCAGCCTGCTCAAGAACGTCCCGGAGCGGATGGCTGTCTCCGGTGGCATTGAACACTCCGGTGATACCTTCCGCGCCCGCGGACACCAGCCAGGACACGAGGTCCGCGGCCTCCAGGACCTGCACGTAGCGTCCGTCAAGCTCAGGGACCAGGACCGGGCCGCTGCCGGCCAGGGCGAAACGGGCCGGCCAGTAGCCAAACCGGTCGCTGCCGTCTCCCGGACCGGCCAGGAGCCCCGGCCGGACAATCAGCAACCGGTCATCGAGGGCGTCAATACTCATGCGTTCGGCGGCAGCCTTGGCCTCGGCATAGTCTTCGGCGCCGACTGACTCCACGAGCGGCGCGGACTCATCCGCGCCTGGAACAGAGTTCTCGGCATACACGGATACGGAGGAGACGAGGGTCCAGTGGGCCGCCGTCGGACCGACCGCTGCCAAGGCACCGGAGACCAGGGAGGCCTCATAGCCCAGTTCGATCACTTCATCCCAGGGCAGGCCTTGAACAGCCGCATAGGCGCCCGGAAGCAGCCGGTCGGCCTGGACAAACGAGGCACCGGCCGGCGTCAGTCCCGATTCGCCGCGGGCAAGGCAGGTGACGGCGTCGCCGCGTGCCACCAGCTGTGCGGCCAGTTCCCGGCCGAGCCAGGCGGTGCCTCCGAGGATCAGTACTCTTCGCATGGTGCCAGTAAAACACCACCGGTGAAGCAGTGAGAACGGCAACAGGGAAGGCGGGGCGAAAGTCAGGCCGGTCCCAAGGATGGGGCGGCTGGAACCGGCGGCTTAAAAACGGCTGGGGGGGACCGGCCCAGCCGGGTAAGACTAAAGTCGCAAGACGCTTAGAGCGCGTTGACCTTCTTGGAGATGGCCGACTTGCGGTTAGCAGCGTTGTTCTTGTGGATAACGCCCTTGCTGACAGCCTTGTCCAGCTTGCGGGTCGCGGCCTGCAGCGCTGCCTGAGCGGCATCCTTGTCAGCGGAGGTGACAGCGGTATCCACGTTGCGGATAAGCGTCTTCAGCTCGGACTTCACCGAGTTGTTACGCTGACGCGCCTTCTCGTTGGTGAGGTTGCGCTTCTTCTGGGACTTGATATTGGCCACTTATAAACTCTCTTTGTATTGCGGACTTGGTCGGTGAGGGAATTTCAGACCAGACATTGACTGAGCGGCGTGGGGATACCGTAATGGCGCCCGGCCTGAAGTGCCCGTCGACCTGCGCGGACACACAGCAATAAATGTTAGCAGAACTTTGGGGCAGATGCGCGACCCCGGAGGCGGACGGCGGGACGCGGCAGCTTGCTCCTATCTGTTCCGCACGGCGAGGCGGGCCGCCACAACTTCAAAGCGCGCCCGGTCCATTACTGCGCCTTCGCGCCGCACCGATCCCGGGTCCAGCTGCAGGATCCGGTCCAGCTTCACTTCGCTGGGACGGCCCAAGCTGTCCCAGGCGCCAGTGCCGATGTCGAGGTAATCCGGGTCGCTGCCGGACGCATTGTTACGGTCCCGCGTGGTGAGCATAAGCCCCAGCAGCTTCCTTCCGTCACGGCCGATCAGCAGTACGGGCCGGTCCTTGCCCTGGGATGGGTCCTCTTCGTAGGGCACCCAGGCCCAGACCACTTCGCCCGGGTCGGGAGACCCATCCGGCTGCGGGGCGTACACGGGGCTCACCCGGCCCCGGTAGTCACCGGCGTAGCCCCGGGCGCCGCCGGAACTGGTACCGGAACTGGCGCCGGAACTCCGGGGGAACGACGGCGACGACGGGTGCGGAGGCCGGGAAGTTTTGCCGGACGAACCGGGTGGCTTCGCCGGCCCGGAGGCTGCGTGACGGACAGCGCGCAGGGCGGTCCGGGCAAAATTGATCAGGTTCCGGGAAGAAAACGCCATCCGCCCAGCTTAATGGTGCCCTGCCCGAGCCGCCGAAGTTCGGGTCCGGACGCGTAAACGTGGGAGACTATTAAAACCCATCCGCTCCGAACAACCCCTGCGCAGCGTCCAGGCCCCCGCACAGCCGCTGCTGCTGCCGGGAGGGCATACGGACGCAGAACGCATACAGCAAAGGAACCGCCACAGTGTCACCTATGGCCCGCTTCTCACCGGTGCCTGCCGCGACGGATCCGGCGATCATCAGAAATTTCTGCATCATCGCCCACATCGACCACGGCAAGTCCACCCTGGCCGACCGCATGCTCCAGTCCACCGGCGTCGTCGAGCACCGGAACATGAAGGCCCAGTACCTGGACCGGATGGATATTGAGCGTGAGCGCGGCATCACGATCAAGTCCCAGGCCGTGCGCATGCCGTGGGAGGTCGACGGCGAGTCCTACGCCCTGAACATGATCGACACCCCGGGCCACGTGGACTTCACCTACGAGGTTTCCCGGTCCCTGGCCGCCTGCGAAGGCGCAGTGCTGCTGGTGGACGCGGCCCAGGGCATCGAAGCCCAGACGCTGGCCAACCTGTACCTGGCGATGGAGAACGACCTCACCATCATTCCGGTCCTCAACAAGATTGACCTCCCGGCAGCGCAGCCGGAGAAGTACGCCGAGGAACTGGCGAAGCTGATCGGCGGCGATCCCGCGGACGTCCTGAGGGTCTCCGGCAAGACCGGTGTTGGCGTTGAAGCGCTGCTGGACCAGATTGTCCGTGACATTCCGGCTCCGGTGGGGGATCCCAACGCTCCTGCCCGCGCCATGATCTTCGACTCCGTGTATGACACCTACCGCGGCGTCGTCACCTATGTGCGAGTGGTGGACGGCAAGCTCTCCCCGCGCGAACGCATCCAGATGATGTCCACCCGGGCCAGCCATGAACTCCTCGAAATCGGTGTCAGCTCGCCGGAGCCCACCCCGTCCAAGGGGCTGGGAGTCGGTGAGGTTGGCTATCTCATCACCGGTGTGAAGGATGTCCGGCTGTCCAAGGTTGGCGATACCGTCACCAACCTGGCCCTGCCGGCCTCTGAATCACTGCCCGGGTATGCCGATCCCAAACCCATGGTGTTCTCCGGGCTGTACCCGATCGACGGCGCCGACTACCCGGTACTGCGCGACGCACTGGAAAAGCTGATGCTCAATGATGCCGCGCTGGTGTACGAACCCGAAACCTCCGCCGCCCTGGGCTTCGGCTTCCGTGTTGGCTTCCTGGGCCTGCTGCACCTGGAAATCACCCGTGAACGGCTCGAGCGCGAGTACAACCTGGACCTGATCTCCACCGCCCCCAACGTGGAGTACGAGGTGACGCTGGAGGACAAAAAGGTCATTACCGTGACCAACCCGAGCGAATACCCCACCGGTAAGATCGCCGAAGTCCGCGAGCCGATGGTTGCCGCCACCATCCTGGCACCGAACGAATTTGTCGGCGCCATCATGGAGCTGTGCCAGTCCCGCCGCGGCGTCCTGGGCGGGATGGACTATCTCTCCGAGGACCGGGTGGAAATCCGGTACCGCCTGCCGCTGGCCGAGATCGTCTTCGACTTCTTCGACATCCTCAAATCCAAGACCCGCGGCTACGCCTCGCTGGACTGGAAGGCCGACGGCGAGCAGGTCGCCGACCTGGTGAAGGTCGACATCCTGCTCCAGGGCGAACAAGTGGATGCCTTCAGCTCCATCACGCACAAGGACAAGGCGTACTCCTATGGAGTGATGATGACCGGCAAGCTCCGTGAGCTCATTCCGCGGCAGCAGTTCGAGGTGCCGATCCAGGCAGCCATCGGCTCGCGCATCATTGCCCGCGAATCCATCCGGGCCATCCGCAAGGACGTGCTGGCCAAGTGCTACGGCGGCGACATCAGCCGTAAGCGCAAGCTGCTGGAGAAGCAGAAGGAAGGCAAAAAGCGCATGAAGATGGTCGGCCGCGTTGAAGTGCCGCAGGAAGCCTTCGTCGCCGCCCTGTCCTCCGATGAGTCCAAGGACAAATCCAAAAAGTGACACCCAGTGCACTGCCCCTCGGGGATCCCGCTCCGAAGGACGGAATCCTTCCGGCCCAGGCTGCCGACGCGGCAGCCGGGCGCCGGTTCGGACTCTACGTCCACATTCCGTTCTGCGCCGTTCGCTGCGGCTACTGCGACTTCAACACCTACACCGCCACGGAACTGGGCGGGGGTGCCTCGCAGGTGGAGTACGCGGCGACGGCGCAGCAGGAAGTCCGGTTCGCCACCGGCGCACTGGAAGCATCCGGGGTTCCGCGGCGTCCCATCGAGACGGTCTTCTTCGGCGGCGGAACACCGACCCTGCTCCCGGCGGAGGACCTCGCCGCCATTCTGGGGACCGCTGTCGAAGCCTGGGGACTGGCCCCCGGCGCTGAGGTAACCACCGAGGCCAATCCGGATTCGGTCACGCCCGAATCGCTGCAGCTGCTCGCTGACGCAGGTTTCACCCGCGTTTCCTTCGGCATGCAGTCCGCGGTGCCGCACGTCCTGGCGGTCCTGGACCGCACGCACACACCCTCCCGCGTCCCGCAGGCCGTGAAGTGGGCGCGCGACGCCGGCCTGAAAGTGAGCGTGGACCTGATCTACGGCACGCCGGGGGAGTCCCTGGCGGATTGGAAGCACTCGGTCGAAGAAGCGCTCAGCTACGAACCCGACCACATCTCGGCCTACGCGCTGATCATTGAGGACGGCACCAAGCTGGCGGCGCGGATCCGGCGCGGCGAAGTGCCGCCGATCGACGACGATGACCACGCAGACAAGTACCTGCTGGCCGAGGAAATGTTCTCCGCGGCCGGTCTGAACTGGTACGAGGTCAGCAACTGGGCGCGCACACCGGCCGATGAATGCCGGCACAACATGGCCTACTGGCGCAGCGACGACTGGTGGGGTGTTGGTCCCGGCGCGCACTCACATGTTGGCGGCGTCCGCTGGTGGAACGCCAAGCATCCCACTGCCTACGCCGGACGGATCGCAGCGGGGGAGTCACCCGCCGTCGGCCGCGAGACCCTGGACGAGGACACCCGTTACCTCGAAGACGTGATGCTCCGCACCCGGCTGGCAGAAGGCCTGCCGCGGGAGGTACTGCGTCCCGCAGGCCGGGCGGCCATCGCCGGGCTGATCGCTGACGGACTCATTGAGCCGCAGGCGGCGTTCGCCGGCAAGGTGCTCCTCACCCTGAACGGCCGGCTCCTGGCCGACGCCGTGGTGCGCCGGCTCCTGCCGTAACGGCCTGCCCTGCCCTAGCAGCCCGCCCGGCCCTAGAAAGCGCCTACATAAGCGAAGCCCGCCATCTCCTGATGGCGGGCTTCGCTTATGTAAGTCTTCGGGCGCTTCCTAGCGGATGCGGCGCAGGTTCAACCGGTAGCGGTACGGACGGCCGCGGTTGCATTCAATGCCGGCAATGACCGAAGCCACGGCCACCGCAATCCAGAGCAGCGCATTGATGATGGCGAAGAATCCGCCGACCACAGGAATGAAGGAAAGCAGCCAGGCCAGCAGTGCGAGCAGCGTGGGAGGGAGCGTAAAGTTCAGCGCTTCCTTGGATTCCTGGGCGGTAAACGGGCCGCGGTCCTTGAACACCAGATAAATGATCAGGGACGGGACAAACCCCAGGATGCCGCCGAAGTGGGCCATCGTGGCCCACTGCCGGTCCTCGGATGCCGTCAGGGGCAGCGCATTGGCAGGGGCGCCCTGGTAGTCCGGGCGCGCTGGTGAACCCTGGTTCTCCGGCTGGGTCGGATGGTTCTGGCGTGTGTTGGACACAGTTGCATTCCTTAAACTCTCAGATGACGCTGGGTCTGCACCCACGGGTACCTGTTGTTCAATCAAGGGTACTGGCTTCGGCGGCAGGAGCAGGTACCGGCGGTTCCGCGTGCCGGTAGGCCCCCGCGTACCGCAGGGTTCGCGGGACAGCGGGCTCAGGGGCTCGTAAGGAAGTCAATGACCTCTTCGACCCGGCCCAGCAGGGTGGGCTCCAGATCCGCGTAGGTGCGTACCGAACCCAGCAGTTTCTTCCAGCCCAGGGCGATGTCGGTGTGGTTGCGGTGCGGCCAACCGAGTCCTTTAAGGATGCCGGTCTTCCAGTCTTCGTTCCGCGGAACAACCGGCCAGGACTGCGCGCCGATCACCTGGGGCTTGATGGCCTGCCAGACGTCAACGTAGGGGTGTCCGACGATCAGCACGTTGCCGGCGGCGCCCGGCACGGCCATCGCTTCGGCCGCGATCTTCGACTCCTTGGAGCCCGCGACCAAGTGGTCCACCAGGATGCCCAGCCGGCGTCCCGGGCCTGGGATGAAGTCCCGGATCGCAGCGGCGAGGTCGTCGACGCCATGCAGGGGCTCAACGACGATTCCCTCAACGCGCAGGTCATCGCCCCAGACCTTTTCCACGAGCTCGGCGTCGTGCTTGCCTTCCACCCAGATCCGGCTGGCCCTGGCCGTGCGGGCGCGCTGGTTAGCGACGGCGACGGACCCGGAGGCGGTGCGCCGGACAGCGGGGGCTGATGCCTTGACCGCCGGCACAACTTCCACGGGCTCGCCCTCAAGCAGGAATCCGAATCCCAGTTCGAAGGACCGGGTGCGGCCATGCGCGTCCTCCAGGACCATCAGGTGCAGTCCGCCGGATTTTTCCGTGCGGAGGACAGCGCCAACCCAGCCGGTTTGCACGACTTCGAGGACCAGGCCCTTTTCCGCTCCGACCTGCCGCAGCGCCTTGCGGGACGGGGCCGCAAGATCCTGTGGCCCCCAGTGGTAATTCGACACGGAATATTCCTCATTCCTGAATGCGGTGCAATGCGCCGGCGTGGCTGCCTGCACGGGAAGTTCAATGCTAACAACGCCACCGGATCGTATTAGACTTAGCACTTAGGTACATCGAGTGCTAACAGTCATTCCATGACCAGTCCGTATAAATGTGCGACGCAGCGAGGGAGGGAAACCATTGAGTGAACCACGCCGGCTCGAGGTGCTCCGGGCCATCGTTGAAGACTACGTCCACTCCCGTGAGCCCGTTGGCTCGAAGGCCCTCGTGGAGCGGCACCATCTTGGAGTCTCCTCGGCGACCATCCGCAACGACATGGCAGTTCTTGAAGAAGAAGGGCTGATCGTTGCCCCGCACACTTCCGCCGGGCGGATTCCCACCGACAAGGGTTACCGGCTCTTCGTCGACCAGCTCTCGGACGTAAAGCCGCTCTCGGCAGCTGAGCGCCGTGCGATCCAAACCCTGCTGGAAGAAGCGGAGGACATCGATGACGTCCTGGACCGCACGGTCCGCCTGCTGTCCCAGCTCACCAACCAGGTAGCTGTGGTGCAGTACCCGCACCTCGGCAACGCAAAGGTGCGGCACATTGAATTTGTCCTGCTCGCGCCGTCACAGGTGTTGGTGGTCCTGATCTCCGACACGGGACGCGTCGAGCAGCGGGTGACAACCATTCCGGCCCCGGTCACCGAACCGGCGCTGCACGAACTGCGCCAGCACTTCCTTCAGTCGCTGGCAGGGAGCACCCTCACCCGCATCACGAGCCACCTCACCGACTGCCTGGCAACGGTTCCGGCGCAGCTGCGCGGGATTGCGGGTACGCTGGCGCGCTGCCTGGAGCAGCTGGCCGGTATCAACCGGGAGGACCGGATGATCATGGCAGGCACGGCCAACCTGGCCCGATCCACAGGCGACTTCCCCCTGACCATCGGGCCCATCCTGGAAGCACTCGAAGAACAGGTCGTGATGCTGCGGCTCCTCTCCGAGATGGAACAGGATGCCAAGGGTGTCTCCGTCCGCATCGGTTCGGAGAACTCCTATGGCTCCCTCTCGGAGGCATCCGTGGTTGCCACTGGGTATGGCCGGGACGCGTCCGCTATGGTAGGAGTCCTTGGTCCCACGCGTATGGACTATCCCAACACCATGGCTGCGGTTCGCGCCGTCGCCCGCTACCTTTCCCGTGTCCTGAACGACTGACAGGCCACAGACCGGATACGAATTGGCAGCTGCCAGCGGCGCTGCCGGTAAGACAAGAAACCCCCAAGGCGGGGTACGCAACACAGGAAGCGATGTGCACGAGTGAGTGATCACTACCAGGTTCTCGGCGTGAGCCGGGATGCCACCGGCGAGGAAATCAAGAAGGCCTACCGCAAGCTTGCGCGCAAGCTGCACCCGGACGTCAACACCGCCCCCGGCGCTGCCGATGAATTCAAGGCTGTCACCCACGCCTACGAGGTCCTGTCGGACCCGCAAAAGCGGCGCGTCTACGACACGACCGGTAACGAGAACGGTACCGACAACGGGTTCGGCGGCGGCTTCAGCGGCCAGGGCTTCGGATTCCAGGATATTTTCGACACCTTCTTCGGCGGTGGAGCCGGTGGAGGCGGCGGAGGCAGGGGCCCTGCCTCCCGCACCCGGCGCGGCCAGGACGCCCTCATCAACGTCCGGATTGATCTGAAGGACGCCGTCTTCGGCTCCAACAAAAAGATCGACGTCGAGACTGCGGTTCTCTGCCCGACCTGTGAGGGATCCTGCTGCCAGCCCGGCACTTCGCCGCGTACCTGCGATATCTGCCACGGCAGCGGCCAGGTCCAGCGGTCCGTTCGCTCCATCCTCGGCCAAGTCATGACCACCGCTCCCTGCGGTTCCTGCCAGGGCTTCGGCACCGTGATCCCCGATCCCTGCCACGAATGTGCCGGCGAAGGCCGGGTCCGCAGCCGCCGCACACTGACCATCAAGGTTCCCGCGGGTGTGGGCACCGGCACGCGCATCCAGCTCAGCGGCCAGGGCGAGGCCGGCACGGCCGGAGGCCCACAGGGTGACCTGTACGTGGAAATCCGCGTCAACGCGGACCCGGTGTTCGTCCGTGAAGGTGACGACCTGCATGCCACCCTGACGATCCCGATGACGGCAGCGGCGCTGGGAACCGTCATCACCATGGACACCTTTGACGGCCCTCGGGAGATCAGCATCAAGTCCGGGACCCAATCCGGCGAGGTCACCACGCTCAAGGGCCTGGGTGTTACCCATCTGCGCGGCTACGGCCGCGGGGACCTGCTTGTCCACGTACAGGTCGAGACCCCGCAGAAACTCGACGCCGAGCAGGAAGGGCTCCTGCGGAAACTGGCTGAACTGCGCGGCGAAGAGTTCGCTGAAGGCCGCGTCGGCAGCGGCAGCAACGCCGGTGTCTTCGCCAAGCTGCGCGACCGCCTGGGCAACCACTAGCCATGACCAGGCGATAACGGCCAGCAATGACGAACCCGATTTTCTTCGGTGATCCGGAACAGGTCGCCGCGGCTGCTCCAGGCAGCGTCTTCTCCCTGACCGGGCCGGAGGCCCGGCACGCGGTCTCAGTCAAACGGCTGGCACCGGGGGAGGACGTCGACATTGTCGACGGCGGCGGTCTCCGGCTGCGCGGAACCGTCCGCACTGCGGACCCGGCCCTGCTCGAAGTGGACGTCCGGGACGTTGAGGCCGAGCCGGCGCCCGCGCACGAACTGATCATGGTTCAGGCCCTGGCAAAGGGGGATCGGGACGAACAGGCCATTGAAGCGGCCACCGAGCTCGGGGTGGATACCGTCATTCCCTGGCAGTCCGACCGCAGCATCGTGCGTTGGCGCGCGGATAAGGCCGCCAAGGGGCGGGCGAAATGGCAGGCCGTAGTGACCTCCGCCGCGAAACAGTCCCGGCGATCCAGGCTGCCGCAGGTCCTGGATGTAACCGACAGTAAGTCACTGTCCGCAAAGCTAGCCGGAGTGGACCTGGTCCTGGTGCTTCATGAGGAAGCCGACGCCCCGCTTGCCCGGGTGATCGAATCCCTCCGCCCGGCGGAATCAGGCAGCGCCGGGACGCCGGAAAACCGGATATCCATCGCAGTGGTGGTTGGCCCCGAAGGTGGAATCAGCCCTGCCGAGCTGGATACGCTGCGCGCCGCCGGTGCCTCCGCCGTCCGCCTCGGCCCACATGTCCTGCGCTCCTCGAGTGCCGGACCGGCTGCCCTGGTGCTGTTGAACCACTTGCTCGGACGCTGGGCCTGAACCCGGCTCCAGCCGCCCGCCTCAGTAAACGTTAATCCGCTTCGAATCCTCGTTGGCGCCGTCACCGTGGAAGACCCGCAGGATGTACTCACCCGGTTCCAGTTTTACTGGCACTTCAAACAGCGCGGTCTCGCCGGCGCCCGCATTCAGTTGAATTGTTCCTGAGGCAACCGGTGCGGTATCGGGCCGCCCGTGCTGGATCGGTTCCACGCTCCAGGAGAGCTGCTCGTCCCGGACCACAGCGGATCCTGAAACGGTCAGTGAGGTTTCGGTGGCCTCTCCCTCCTGCGGGCTGATGATCCAGATGGGGGCGGGCAGGGTTGCGTCCCGCTCCAGCGGGTGTTCCAGGCTTTCGTGGCCAAAGGCGTGATACCCGGCCTTTCCATCCACCAGGACAACCACGCTCGTGCTGAAACCGGCGGTAGTCAGACCCGAGTTGGCGGCGGCAGCCGTAGCCGTGTACACCAGCTGCTGAATTGCACGGTGTGCCATGCCGGAATCGAGGGAGGCCTTGAAGGCATCCGACGTGATGTCCACCGTAATGACGTTTTTACTGGAGATCGACGCGGTAACGTTCGATGCCGGATGCCACGGAGTGAAGTAGTCAGCGTCCTGCGGGACTTCGGTGGTCATTGCCTGCACGGCTTCGCCGATCGGATCGCCGGCGTTGTCTGAGGGCAGGAACTCACGGTAGAGCTGGACATCGGAATCATTGAGCCCAAGCCAGTAGACCGGCATCACGACTTTGGAAGCCGTGGCTTCCGCTGGAGCGGAGACTGCCATGGGACGGCCGTCTGAACTGGCGGATCCGCCGAAGGAATCGGGCATGCTCGTCGTCGGAAGCTCGGCGACGACGCCGCAGCTGCCGAGGACCAGGGGTGCGGCGGCGGCCAGGAGCAGGAGTCGTACGCGGCGGCCCGGGCTGCGGTTGCTATGCAGTGAAATAAACTGTCCCTGCCTTCCGTCTGTCCTTGCCCGAATCCGGGGATCCTGGCTGAGTGGGGGGGTCTGCCAAGGCGGGACACCGGCAGCACGCCATCCAGCTTGGCATATCCGAATACCTCAAACCCGGGGCTTAACTGTTCTGCGGCGGGACTGAAACACGATTGAGACCGGGCCGATGCCAAGCCGAGATGTTGGCTGTAACACAGGTCACGATTCCCAGGGTTCCGTGCACATCAGGCCCCAGTCTGGTAGAGAACCCGGCGGCGTGCCGCGGCGCAGATCAAGTAAGATTAATGAGGGTGTGTGCACGGCCTGTCCGGCCGGTGCGCATCCGGACTGCAACCCAACTTCCTTAAAGGGGCGATGAGAGGCCGAGGGGCCGTATATATGACCGAATCTTCAGCAGGAATCGGCACTATCCGCGAGGACCAGCAGACGATTGTCTTCGACTCAACGGAACACATGGTCCAGTCGCTGGGCGCCAACGATGAAGCACTGAAAATCATCGAGGCTGCCTTCCCTGAGGTGAACCTGCACGTCCGCGGAAATGAACTCTCCGTCGCCGGTCCCGCATCCGCGGTTGACCGGACAGTGCGGCTGGTTAACGAGGTGCGGGTGCTGGCACGCCACCAGACCCGCGTCACCCCGCAGATCCTGGAGCAGCTCATCACCATGCTCCGTGACCAGACGGCCGACCGCCCGGCAGAAGTCCTGACGCAGAACATCCTGTCCACCCGGGGACGGACGATCCGGCCCAAGACCCTGAACCAGCGGAACTACGTCGACGCGATCGACCGCAACACGGTGGTTTTCGGAATCGGTCCTGCCGGCACCGGCAAGACGTATCTGGCGATGGCGAAGGCAGTGCAGGCGCTGCAGCAGAAAGAGGTCTCCCGGATCATCCTGACCCGGCCCGCCGTCGAAGCGGGGGAGCGCCTCGGGTTCCTGCCCGGCACGCTCAACGACAAGATTGACCCGTACCTCCGCCCGCTCTATGACGCCCTGCACGACATGATGGATCCCGAATCCATCCCGAGGCTTATGGCAGCCGGCACCATCGAGGTCGCGCCGCTGGCCTACATGCGCGGACGTACGCTCAACGATGCCTTCATCATCCTTGACGAGGCGCAGAACACGACGCCGGAACAAATGAAGATGTTCCTGACGCGCCTCGGCTTCGGCTCCAAGATGGTGGTGACCGGAGACGTCACCCAGGTTGACCTGCCCGGCAGCACAGTGTCCGGCCTGCGGATCGTGCATGAGATCCTGGGCGGAATTGAGGACGTGGCATTCTCCGAACTCACGGCGACCGACGTCGTCCGCCACCGGCTGGTCAGCGACATCGTGACCGCCTACGGCGAATGGGATGAGGAACGACGCGCCCGCAGCGCATCGCGCGGTGCAGGGCAGGAGAACAAACGATGAGCATCGAAATCAACAACGAGTCCACCATCCCGGCGGATGAAGAGGCACTGGCACGGCTGGGCCGGTTCCTGCTGGACGCCATGTACGTCCACCCCGAAGCGGAACTCTCGATCATCCTCGTGGATGAGGACGCGATCGAGAAGCTGCACATCGAGTGGATGGACCTGCCCGGCCCCACCGACGTCCTGTCCTTCCCGATGGATGAACTGCGCCCCGGCTCCCCGGGCCGTCCGACCCCGGCCGGCGTCCTGGGCGACATCGTCCTCTGCCCGCAGGTCGCAGCACAGCAGGCTGAGACTGCCGGGCACAGCACGGCAGATGAGCTGCTGCTGCTGACAACGCACGGCGTCCTCCATCTCCTCGGCTATGACCATGCCGAACCGGAGGAAGAGGCCGAAATGTTCGGGCTCCAGCGGCGCCTGCTCTCCGACTTCCTGGGCAAGGAAGCCCCGAAGGAGACACGCAGTTGAGCGTAGGCATCCTGGTTGTTATGGCCGTGGCCTTTATGGCCCTGGCCGGACTTCTCACTGCCGCCGAAGCAGCCTATGGCTACCTCCCGCGCCACGAGGCTGAGACACTGCTGACCGGCCGGGCCGGAAAGCCCCTGAAACGAATCCTGAAGCACCCTGTGGCGCACATGCATGCCCTGCGCTTTTGGCGCGTCTGGTTCGAGATGGCGACGGCGGTCTCCGTCGCCGTGGTCTTCCAGCTGCTGGTCCAGAACCTGTGGCTGGCTGGCCTGTTGGCCACCATCACCATGGCCGCCGTGGGGTTTGTCCTGGTCGGTGTTTCACCCCGCCAGATCGGACGCAAGCACGTCACCGGCGTTGTTGTCCTCACCGCCGGGCTGGTCAGCGTCCTCCGTACCGTGCTCGGACCGGTGCCGGGCTGGCTGGTACGGATCGGCTCCGCCGTCGCGCCCGGGAGCCACGGCGTGGATGCTGCCTTTTTTACCGAGGAAGAATTCAGGGAACTGCTGGACCGCGCATCCGAAGCGGACATGATCGAGAACACCGAAGCGGAACTGATCCACTCGGTCTTCGAACTCGGCGACACAAAGGTGCGCTCCGTGATGGTCCCGCGCACGGATATGGTCTGCCTCGAATCGGGCGCCACCCTGCGCCAGGCGATGTCATTGTTCCTGCGCTCGGGGTATTCCCGGGTGCCGGTGATCCGGGACAGCGCCGACCAGATCCGCGGCATCCTCTATCTCAAAGACGTCGCCGCGCAGCTGCACGGCCGGGCAGCCCAGGCACCCGACCAGACAGTGGATGGATACTGCCGTCCGGTCCGTTACGTTCCGGAATCCAAAGCCGTGGGTGAGCTGCTGCAGGAACTGCAGCGCGAATCAACCCACCTGGCCATCGTCATAGATGAATACGGCGGCACAGCCGGGCTCGTTACGCTTGAGGACCTCATCGAGGAAATCGTCGGAGAGATCGTTGACGAATACGACTCCGAACGCCCCGAGATTGAAGACCTGGGCGACGGCCGCTACCGCGTCAGTTCAAAGGCCGGCATCGACGACCTCGGTGAACTCTTCGACATCGACCTCGAGGACGACGAGGTCGATACCGTCGGCGGCCTGCTGGCCAAGGCGCTCGGCCGCGTGCCGATCGTCGGCAGCGAGGTGGTTGTCGAAGGAATCGTCCTCCATGCCGAACGCCTCGAAGGACGCCGCAACCGGGTCTCCCACGTGCTGGCCTGGAAACAGCCCACAGGCGAGGAACCCGACACCACGACGGCGTCGAACCCCGCCGTCCGTTCAAAAACAACAGAATTGGTACCCCGAAATGACTGAGCCCACGTTCCGCGCCGGATTCGTGTCCCTGGTGGGCCGGCCCAACGCCGGCAAGTCCACCCTGACCAACGCCCTGGTAGGTCAGAAAGTTGCCATCACCTCCGCCAAGCCGCAGACCACCCGGCACACGATCCGCGGGATCGTCCACCGCGAGGATTCCCAGCTCATCCTGGTTGACACCCCCGGCCTGCACCGGCCGCGCACCCTGCTGGGGCAGCGGCTCAACGACCTCGTGGCGGACACCCTCGCCGAAGTCGATGCGATTGGTTTCTGCCTGCCGGCCAACGAAGCCGTAGGCCCCGGCGACCGCTACATCGCCAACCAGCTCGCCGCCCTGAAGAAAAAGCCGGTGATCGCCCTGGTCACGAAGACCGACCTCGTGGACCGCGCGGCCCTGGCCAAGCAGCTCATGTCCGTCACGGCGCTCGGTGCCGAGGTGCTGGGCGAAACCGGCTGGGCCGACGTCGTGCCCGTTTCCGCCGCCGACGGATTCCAGGTCGACACCGTGGCCGATGTCCTGGCCTCCCACATGCCCGCGTCCCCGCCGCTGTATCCGGACGGCGAACTCACCGATGAGCCCGAGGCAGTTATGGTCGCCGAGCTGGTCCGTGAAGCCGCGCTGGAAGGGGTCCGCGATGAGCTGCCGCACTCCCTGGCCGTGGTCGTCGATGAGATCGTTCCGCGTGAAGGACGCAGCGAGGACAACCCCCTGCTGGATGTGCGCGTGAACCTTTATGTGGAAAGGTCTTCGCAGAAAGCGATTATTATTGGCCGGGGCGGTGCACGCCTGCGCGAGGTGGGAACCAACGCCCGCCGCGGCATTGAGGCGTTGCTTGGCACCAGGGTTTACCTGGACCTGCACGTCAAGATTGCCAAGGACTGGCAGCGCGACCCCAAGCAGCTGGTAAAGCTCGGCTTCTAGGAGCAGGGGACACCGCCAGCGCGCCCTAAGCTTCTTCACAGGAGCAACCCGTACACTTTGTACATCCATTTTTGCCTGCTCGATTTTCACTGACCCATGGGAAGGACCGGCTATGCCATCTCGCCGTGCCGCAACTGGTCCTGGTCCCTCCGGGTCAGCCACACGAGCCCGACGCCGCGGCACAGCCGTGCCCGGCGGACGCCATCTGGGCAGCGGTGCAGCTAGGGGAGGGCACCCGATCCTCGCCACCTTGGCTGTCCTGCTCTCACTCACACTGGTTTCCGGACTGGTCTTCGCCGGTGTGCAGCTGATGCGCCTGCAGAGCAACTTCGACACGAAGCCGCTGAATATTGGCCAGGGCCAGGAAGAGTTCCCCGCCGACACCAACAAGGACTCCATGCAGATCCTGGTGCTCGGCACGGACAACCGCGACGGGCAGGACTCGAACAACTCCGACGTCATGATGCTGGTGAACATGGCCGCGGACCGCTCCCATGTCACGGTCGTCAGCTTCCCCCGTGACCTGCTGGTTCCGCTGCCCGCCTGCACGGATCCCGAATCCGGCGCCGAGTATCCGGCGATGGACCTCGGCCAGCTCAACGGAGCTCTCGGCAACGGCGGCCCCGGCTGCACTGTGGCGGCCATCAACGACCTGACCGGGCTGAACGTCGACCACTTCATGATGGCCGATTTCAACGCCGTCGAAGAACTTTCCAACACGCTCGGCGGCGTGGACGTCTGCGTAAACCAGCCCATCGATGATCCGCTCTCGGGACTGAACATCCCCGCAGGCGTGTCCAGTATCCAGGGCGACCAGGCATTGGCCTTCCTGCGCACACGGCACGGCTTCGGCAACGGCGGCGACGAAGGCCGGATCGCCGCCCAGCAGAGTTTCCTCGCTTCCATGTTCCGCAAGGTCCAGGGCGAAGGCACCCTGAACAACCTGCCGCGCCTCTACTCCATCGCTGAGACCGTTACGAAGAACCTGACGGTCGACGAAGGTCTCACCGACGTTCCAACGCTGATTGCCCTGGCAGGCCGGCTGAAGGATGTTGACCTGGGCAACGTGGCGTTCGTAACGGCACCGGTAACGCCCTATGAACTCGATCCCAACCGGCTGGTGCTCGACGAGGCAGCGGCGGAGCCGCTCTTTGAGGCACTGGTTTCGGACCATTCAGTGACCGATGATGCCGGAACGGAGACGCCGGGATCTGAGTCAACAGGCACAGCAACCGACGGAACCGGCGGAACCTCCGGAACCGAATCGCCCGCACCCGAAACCAGCGCACCTGCGGTTGACCCCGCGGCCATTCCCGTCACCTTCCTTGACGGCGTGAACGGCGAGGCCAGCGGCCGCGACGCTGAACTCGCACGGTTCCTCTTCAGCGAAGGTTTCACCCAGGCAGTTGCCGGCGGACTCTCCGAATCCACCAGTCCCGGCACGCAGGTCTTCTTTACGCCGGGCTACGACGCAATGGCCCAGCAGGTTGCCGAGGCACTGAACATTCCGGCCTCCCAGGTGAGCGCCAGTTCTGTGGTCAACGGCGTCGTCGTGCAGGTCGGAGCCGACTTCACCACCGGCAACACCATGAAGGATTCCGGCGACCTGGGCGGCCTGACAGGGCAGACCGCAGCCCAGGTTACGTGCCAGTCTGCGTTTGGTTACTGAGGTTTCCGGCAGTACAGAACCTGCGTGCTAGTCTGGGCAGGTGCGCGCAGAGAACCTCCTTCTTAGCTGCCGCGGCGAGGCCTCACAAACCAAAGTTTAGGCCGAACCCTCGCTGCGGAGTTTGTGTTGCCCGGCCACCATTTCTGAAGCTCTCAAAGAAAAGGCCAACCCAGACATTATGCGTAACGCACAGCAGCCCTCCGGTATGCCGATCCACAAATACGTTCCGTTCCAGGACCAGATCAGCGTAGATCTGCCCGACCGCACCTGGCCGGACAAAGTAATCACCAAAGCCCCGCGCTGGTGTGCAGTGGACCTCCGCGACGGCAACCAGGCGCTCATCGATCCGATGACCCCCGAGCGCAAACACAAGATGTTCGATCTCCTGGTCAACATGGGCTATAAGGAAATCGAGGTCGGGTTCCCGTCTGCCTCGCAGCTGGACTTCGATTTTGTCCGCCAGCTGATCGAAGGCGACCGGATTCCCGACGACGTGACGATCCAGGTGCTGACCCAGTCACGCGAGCATCTCATCGAACGGACCTACGATGCACTCGAGGGTGCAGACCGTGCGATCGTGCACCTCTACAACTCCACCTCCGTCCTGCAGCGCAAGGTCGTGTTCAACACCGACCAGGACGGGATCGTGGACATCGCCCTCTCCGGTGCCCGGCTGTGCAAGAAGTACGAGGAGCAGCTGAACGGCGTCGACGTAACGTATGAGTACTCTCCGGAGTCCTACACCGGCACCGAACTGGACTTCGCACTGCGGATCTCCAATGCCGTCGCCGAAGTCCTCGAGGCATCTCCTGACCGGCAGATGATCCTGAATCTGCCGGCGACAGTGGAAATGGCGACCCCCAACGTGTACGCGGACTCCATCGAGTGGATGCACCGCAACCTGGCTAACCGCGACTCGATCATCCTCTCCCTGCACCCGCACAACGACCGCGGGACCGGCGTCGCAGCCGCCGAGCTGGGCTACCTGGCCGGTGCGGACCGGATCGAGGGCTGCCTGTTCGGCAACGGCGAACGCACCGGCAACGTGGACCTGGTCACCCTGGGCATGAACCTGTTCGGCCAGGGCATCGATCCGCAGATCGACTTCTCCAACATGGACGAAATCCGTCGGACGGTCGAGTACTGCAACCAGCTGCCCGTCCCCGAGCGTTCCCCCTACGGTGGGGACCTCGTCTTTACCGCCTTCTCCGGCTCCCATCAGGACGCCATCAAGAAGGGCTTCGAGTCCATGGAGAAGGCAGCCGCCGCGGCCGGGAAGTCCGTTGACGAGCTGGAATGGGGCGTTCCCTACCTGCCGATCGACCCCAAGGACATCGGCCGCAGCTACGAAGCCGTGATCCGGGTGAACTCGCAGTCCGGCAAGGGCGGGATTGCCTACCTGCTCAAGAGCGAGCACAACCTGGACCTGCCGCGCCGCGCGCAGATCGAGTTCTCCGGCGTTATCCAGCGCCGCACCGACACGGTGGGCGGCGAAGTCACCGGGGCGGAACTCTGGAAGGTCTTCCAGGACGAATACCTGCCCACCACCCCGGATTCCGGTGGCGAGCCGTGGGGCCACTACGCGCTGTCCTCGGTCACGGCGGACACCTCGGAAAGCGGAGCCTTCCTGCTGACCGCCAGCCTGCGGGCGGGCGGCGTGCAGCAGCGCCGGGTTGCCTCGGGAACCGGTCCCATCGATGCGCTGCTGGAAATCCTGAGCCAGGACGGCGTCGACGTCCGGCTGCTCGACTACACCGAACACGCGCTGTCGGCCAGCGGCAATGCCATGGCTGCGGCCTACGTTGAACTGGCGGTCGGGGAACGGGTCCTGTGGGGTGTCGGCATCGACTCCAACACCACGCTCTCGGCGCTGAAGGCCGTTGTTTCCGCGGTCAACCGGGCCATCCGCGACGGCGTCAGCAGCCAGGACCGCTGACGGCCATATGCCGAAAATGAGCGCGCCCGGCCGCAGCAGCGGCCGGGCGCAGCCGTCCGTGGGAAAATGGACCTGTGGCAAATAAATCATTCGCGTCGCGGACCTACCGTGACGAGGGGGTCGTCCTGCGCACCCACAAGCTCGGGGAAGCAGACCGGATCGTGATCCTGCTGACCCGCAACCACGGCCAGGTACGCGCCGTGGCGAAGGGTGTGCGGCGGACCTCCAGCAAGTTCGGTGCCCGGCTGGAACCCTTTATGGTCGTGGACCTGCAGCTGATCCATGGCCGCACCCTGGACATTGTTACCCAGGCAGAGACCAAAGGTGCCTACGGGGCAGGAATCGCAGCGGACTACGCCCGCTATACCGCTGCCGCTGCCATCGCGGAAACCGCTGAACGCCTAACCGACATTGACGGCGAATCAGCCAACGCTCACTATCACCTGGTGATCGGTGCGATGGCAGCGCTGAGCCGGGCAGCGCATGCGCCCGAGCTGATTCTCGACTCCTACCTGCTGCGCGCCCTGGCCACGGCAGGCTGGGCACCTTCCTTCACGGACTGTGCCCGCTGCAACGCGCCCGGACCACACACCGCCTTTTCGGCCCCGCTGGGCGGCGCGGTGTGTCCGTCCTGCCGCCCGCCGGGCTCTGCCTCGCCGTCGGCCGAAACCATGCTGCTGCTCGCGGCGCTGCTCAGCGGCGACTGGCCCGCAGCGGACGCGTCCGGCCC
>NZ_DALZXY010000061.1:0-22222 GCF_031988865.1 Arthrobacter sp. | reverse complement strand
ACCGCCGTCGGGCGAACCCGGACCAGGCTGCGGCGGGGGCTCCGGCCCCTGCCCCGCCCCCGACTCCGACTCCGGCCCCGAACCAGCCGGACGGTACACATCCGGTTCCAGGTAAATCACCGACACGGTAGGTTCCGCGGCACGGCGGATCCGGGCTTCGGTGGCATCAATGGCAGCGGCGATCTGTTCGCCGGTCTCCCTTTCGGTAACGGAAATCTTGGCGGCAACGAGCAGTTCGTCGGGCCCAAGGTGCAGCGTCTTGAGGTGGATGATCCGGGTGCCGTCCTCTGCGATAGCCGCTTCGATCTTCCGGACCATGGGGGCCGTCGCTGCTTCACCCAGCAGCAATGATTTGGTTTCCAGCGCCAGGACGACGGCGATGGCCACCAGCAGCACACCGATCATCGCTGTGCCGAGGGCATCCCAGATGCTGTCTCCGGTAACCAGCGTCATGCTGACGCCGAAGAGGGCGAAGAAGAGGCCGAGCAGGGCGCCCAGGTCTTCCAGCAGGATGACGGGCAGTTCCGGCGCTTTGGCGGTACGGACAAACTGGACCCAGCCCTGGGAGCCGCGCACGAGGTTGGATTCCCGGATGGCGGTGCGCAAGGAAAATGACTCCGCGACGATCGCCCCCAGCAGCACGGCTTGGGGAACCCACCACCACATGCCCTCGATCGGGTGCGGGTCCTGCCACTTGTGGTACGCCTCGTACAGTGCGAAAAGGCCGCCGACGCTGAAGAGCACGATCGAAACGATAAACGCGTAGATGTAACGTTCCCGGCCATACCCGAACGGGTGCTCCGGGCTGGCTTGGCGCTTGGCCCGCTTCCCACCCACCAGCAGCAGAATCTGGTTACCCGAGTCCGCAACCGAGTGGATCGCCTCCGCCAGCATTGACGACGAAAGGGTGAGGAAATAAGCAACGAATTTAAGCACCGCAATGATCAGGTTCGCGATCAGCGCTGCTACTACCGCCTTGGTACCGCCGCTGGCTGCCATGGAGCCTCCCCGATATGCCTAGTAGCAGGGTTCCGACCGGACCCTGCTTACTTTAGCGGTTCTGGGCGCGCGCGGAGGCGTAAAGGCACACGGTGGCCGCTGTACCAACGTTAAGGCTTTCAGCCTCCCCGTACACGGGGACGGCTACACGGTGGTCCGAAGCATCGAGTTGGGCTGCGGACAGGCCCTGGGCTTCATTGCCGAAGAGCCAGGCGGAGGGATCCTCCAGCCTGGGGGCGGAATTCCGGCCAGCTGTTTCGCCGGCGCCGGTGACACTGTCAGGGGACAGCCGCCGCAGGGCCGAGGCATCTTGGAGTTCATCCAAGTTCTGGTCGCCGTAGCCGTCGGCGGCGAGGATGGTGATGCCGGCGTCGTGCAGGGCCGCGGCCAGCTCCTCGAACTCCACGCCGGAGACAACAGGAAGGTGAAAGAGGGATCCGGCCGTTGAGCGGACCGCCTTGGGATTGTGGATGTCGACGCTGGCGGCCGTCAGGACCACTGCGTCGGCGCCGGCAGAATCGGCGGCCCGCAGGATGGTTCCCGCGTTTCCCGGATCGCGGACTTCGCACATCACAGCCAGGAGCTTGGGCCGCAGGGCAAGGATGTCCTGAAGCGTCGGGGACAGGATCCGGCACACAGCTACGATCCCCTGCGGTGTAACGGTATCCGCCATGGCCGCCAGCACCTCGTCGGTGGCAAGCCGCAACGGCAGTCCGTGGGCGAGTTCCGCCAGTTCCGGCAGCCGTTCCAGGCAGGCGGGCGTCGCAAAAACTTCCAGCACGACGCCGGGACGGCCTGCGCCGGTTGCCGAGTGGTGCGCGGCAAGCGCCTCGCGCACCGCCTGCGGTCCTTCAGCCAGGAACCGTCCGGTCTTTAAACGCGCCGGACGCCCCGCCAGCTTCGCTGTCTCCTTCACCCGATCAGCTCGGGGATTGGACATCAGCGGCGCTGGGGGGCGTCCGGCGTCAAACATGTTCAGCAGATACCGAACTTAGCCCTGGAACTTCTGGCGGGCTTCGCCGCCAGCAGGCTCCAGGCCAGCAGCCTTGGCTGCTTCCACGGAGTTGAACCAGTACTCAGCTTCGGTCTGCTCGTACCAGGTCGAACCCGGAACGTGGTACTTGCCGGTGGCTGCACCCTTGATGACAAAGCCCTCGGGAGCTTCGCCTTCGGAGGCCTTGAAACCGTCGACAACGGTGGCCTTGGCAGCCGGAGCAGCCTTAGCGGCGGGAGCAGCCTTGGCAGCCTTGGCCGGAGCCTTCTTGGCGGCCGGAGCGGCAGCAGCAACAGCCGGTGCGGAGGTGTCGGACGGCAGAGCGTCCTTGGCGACCTTGACCAGAGTGGCGAATGCGTTGGCGTCGTTCACGGCCAGCTCGGCGAGCATGCGGCGGTCAACCTCGATCTCGGCAGCCTTCAGGCCCTGGATCAGGCGGTTGTAGGTCAGGCCGTTGGCGCGGGAAGCAGCGTTGATGCGCTGGATCCACAGGCGGCGGAAATCGCCCTTGCGCTTGCGGCGGTCACCGTAGCTGTACACATACGAGTGCAGCAGCTGCTCTTTGGCCTTGCGGACCAGGCGCGAACGCTGTCCGCGGTAGCCCTTGGCGCGCTCGAGGATTACCCGACGCTTCTTATGGGCGTTAATCGCCCGCTTCACACGTGCCACGTGCGTACTCCTTAGAAATATGTCCCGCGCACTTCTTCTCGGTGCGATGGCCTGCAGGAGGCCACGGGAAAACTAGATGGTTGGTGGAACAGTCCTTTGGCGGACCGCCCGGTGGAAGGATCGGCTACTTGCCGAGCATCTTCTTGATGACCTTGGCCTCGCCCGGGGAGACGATCTTGTCACCGGCGAGACGGCGGGTCAGGCGGGAGGACTTGTGCTCCAGGTAGTGGCGGCGGTTAGCCTGCTGGCGCTTGAGCTTGCCGGTACCGGTCAGCTTGAAGCGCTTCTTGGCGCCACTGTGGGTCTTCATCTTCGGCATGACTACCGATCTCCTTTTGGTTTCCGCGGTACGAGCCCGCGGGGATATGGGCACCTGAAACAGGTGTCAGGGTTTTCCTAGGGACGCCTGGGCGTTCTAAGCGGTGTGCGCTTGGCCTACTCCGCAGTTCCAGGCTTTTTCTGGCCGGCACCCGGAGCGGGTGCCTTGCCAGCAGGCTTCGGTGCAGCTGCCGGCTTGGGGCGGGCAGCAGGCTTCGGCGCGGCCGGCTTGACGGCGGTCGGCTTCGGCATTGCGGTCGGCTTCGGCGCTGCAGCGGGCTTGGCCTCTGCAGGAGCCGTTGCAGGCTTCGCAGCCTCCGCCGGCTTGGCGGCTGCCTTTGCGGCTTCCTCAGCGCGGCGGGCGTCGGCTGCTGCCTTGTCCGCTGCAGCCTTGGCCGCCTGGGCTGCCTGCTCCTTCTCGGCCTTTTCCTTCTCTGCACGGGCCTTGTCGGCCTCTGCAGCGGAGGAACCAAGGCGCAGGCCGTCCGGCAGGAGATCTGCCAGGCTCTGCGTCATCGGGGCTTTGTCAGCAGTGGTATCAACCCGTGCCGGCGCATCCCCGTGCTTGGCGGCTTCGTTGGCGGCCTTGGACTCGGCGCGCTGCGACTCGCGGCGGGCTTCGGCCTTAGCTTCGGCCTTGTTCTTGATCGGGCCGATGACCATAACCATGTTCCGGCCGTCGATGCGGGGGCTGGATTCAACAACTCCCACCTCGGCGACATCCTCTGCGAACTTCTGCAGCAGGCGGATGCCCATTTCGGGCCGCTGCTGCTCACGTCCGCGGAACTGGATCATGGCCTTGACTTTGTCACCCGCACCGAGGAAGCGAAGGGCGTGCCCGCGCTTGGTCTCGTAGTCGTGCTTGTCGATCTTCAGCCGGAAACGAATTTCCTTCAGGACCGTGTTGGTCTGGTTCTTGCGTGCCTCACGGGCCTTGACTGCGGCTTCGTACTTGTACTTGCCGAAGTCCATTAGTTTGCACACCGGCGGCTTCGCCTGCGGTGCTACCTCAACAAGATCCAGGTCGGACTCCGCTGCCAGACGCAGGGCATCCTCAATCCGGACCACACCTACCTGTTCCCCAGCCGGTCCGACCAACCGCACCTCAGGGACACGGATCCGATCATTGATTCTTGGCTCGCTAATGTTGCAGCTCCTGTTTGACTAAAAACGGCTACCGCCTGCAAAAGAAGAAGGCCTCCAATTGCAAGCGCAATCGAAGGCCTCGAGGGGTCAGCCGGCGCCTAACAACAGCGCTCCCCCGTTCAGCGTCATCCAAAGATGGCGCCCCGGGAGGGGCCGACCTGGACCCGGCAACTCTGATCCGGCACTAAGCTGGTTTAATCAGGCTGACGCGGGTGGGAGAGTCTCCGCTTGCATACCGGCTGATCACTTACAAAAAGCAGCTCACTTCAATGATTCCATCGCTGGATTCCTTGAAGCTGCGAGCTGCCGTGAATAACGTCAACCGGTCGGTCTGTGACAAGCTTACCAGTATGAGTACCCCACAAAGCAATCCGGCGGGCGATTCTGCCCGCCACTCCTTCCCCGGCACTTCGGAAGAAGGCCATTCCCACACTGAAGCGCCCTCGGTTTCACCGCAGGTGCGCGACATCGCCGAAGTTCCCGCCGTTGAGGTCATCACCACGGCCGCCGTCCACCTGATGAGCGCGGCAGCCGTCAAGTGCGGCCTGGCTGAAGGAGCAGACGCCGAGGAGCTGAAGGACCTGGATGAAGCCCGCAAGCTCATCACTGCGCTTGCCGGGTTCGTCACCGCTGCTGCACCCGAAATCGGCAGCCAGCACGCCGGCCCGTTGCGTGACGGCCTGCGGTCCCTGCAGCTCGCGTTCCGTGAAGCTTCCATGGTTCTCGATGCACCGGGCCAGGGCCCGGGCGAGAAGTTCACCGGCCCGGTCAATTAGTCCCGTTTCGCCTGCAGAAAAGCCCGAAGAGTTTTCACTCTTCGGGCTTTTTGCTGCCTGCGCAGCCGCCGGGCGGGGGCAGCTGGCCGCAGCCTAGACGGCTGTGCGCCGACGGATAACGACGGCGCGGGTACCCAGCGTAAGAAGCACCATCAGGGCGGTGGCGGCTCCCGCAAAGGCAAAACCTGAGGACGGACCGATCGTGTCAATGGCCGCACCGGCCAGCGGTGCGCCGATCGCCGTTCCGGTGGTGAGTGCGGAACCGTACCAGCCCATGGCCTCCCCGCGGCGTTCTTCCGGCACCAGATCGGCCACCCGTTCCGATGCTGCGGAGAGCACCGGGGCACAGAGCAGGCCGCCCGGAATGGAGAGCAGCGCCAGGCTAAGGGTGTCGGTTGCCAGGGTCATCGGCAGGGTCAGCACGGCCATGGCAAGCAGCAGCAGCATCGGCGAAATACGCCGGTTCATGGCCCCGTAGAGCAGGCCTCCCACCAGCGAGGCAGCACACCAGACAGCAAAAACAATGCCCAGCTGGCTGGGGTCCCCGGCGGATTCCACCAGCGCGACGATGCCGACGTCGGTACTGGCCAGCAGGAGTCCGGCCCCGGCAGCGACCACAAATACCACGGCTACGCTGACGGTCAGCCAAGAGAATCCGGCTGTAGCCCGGTGCAGGAGCCCGCCCGTGTTCGCGGGATCGGCGGCGTCGGCGGCCTCCACCCCGGCCTGGGTCAGGTCAGCTGCCGGCTCGCTCAGGTGAGCCGGCGCACCGGTGACGACGGCTGCGGCTGCCGCCTCCATGTCGTGCTCAGGGACGGCACCGTCGGAGACAGACCGGGTGGGCGGGTTGAACCACATCAGGAACAGCCCCGCTACCGCCGTCGAAATGCCAACGAGCGTCAGGCCGACCACGCTTGAAATAGAGGTCGCCAGGACGGCCCCGACGGCCGGACCACCCATGAACACCACTTCGGTCGCCATGGAATCCAGGGTGAAGGCCGTTCGCCGCTTCTCCCCCGTGGCCAGGACGCCGAGTGACTGGCGCACCACACTGAACACGGGCAGGGTGAACAGCCCGCCGATCAGCGCCAGCACCAGCAGCCACTCGTAGCTCACGTGCGGGGCGATGGACCAGATCACGGCCTCGGAAATGACGGACGGGATCAGTGCCTTGCGCAGGCCCACGTTGTCAACGCGGCGGCCGCGCCACGGTGCGCCAACGGCAATGCCGATGGTTACCAGCGCCGCCACCACACCGGCGGCCGCATATCCCTTGTCCAGGGTCAGCACCACGTGCAGGGTCAGCAGCACCCCGGCTGCTGCGTGCGGAAAGCGGGCGAGCATTCCAACGAGGAGCACGCGGCGAACGGGAACGATCGCAAGCAGGTCCCGGTAGAGACGAAAATTCACTGCACTTCTCTTCTGGCCCGCAGGCCTCTCAGCGCGTGATTTTCAGTTCCAGTGAATCTACGCGCTCAACGAATTCGGGTTGGGCAGCCAGGCTGCGTTGCAGGGCTGCCGCGATGGACTGCACACCGTCGGCGTCGAGTCCCGGAGCCAGCTGGAGCGTTATCCGCAGTTCCGGACCGGGACCACCGCCGGAAACCAGCGTACCGTCTGCCGTCCGTGATGCCACGCCGCTGGCAGCCGAGAGCAGGACCTGCCGGACAGACGGCTGCTGGGCGGCAGCGGCCGACACGATGCCGGCCAGGGAATCGTCCGCATAGGACGGCACCCAATCCCGCTGCTGGGCCAGGGCCCACATGGCCGGGCGGCGGACCACGAAGGTCAGCTCGGCGCCGGGATCGATAACCAGCAGCTGCGCTTCCTCCGATACCGCCGAGAGGGCGGCGCGGGGAGCATAGACCGCTACCGGGCGTGCCTGCGGGTGCCAGCGCGCCAGTGAATCCACCGAGGAAAACACCGGAAGGGCTTTGCGTCCGTCCGGGGCGGTGAGGGTCACCAGCGCGAGGTCCGCTTCCTTGTCGGCAGCCAGTCCGTGCTCTGTCTCGGCTTCTTCGCCCAGCGTTGCGATGATCGCGACGTAGACACGGGCGGTGGCCAGTGAGGCCACCACCGCGGTTTCGGATCCCGTCCCGGCGACCAATGCCGCCAAGGCCGCGGTATAGCCGGCGTCCGGCTGTCCATCGTCCTTGTCGAACTGGTGCAGCGGATTGCCCTCGCCCTCCAGGCTTCGCCCCGCCCAGGGCTGGCCGGCGGAGTCGGTGGCTCCCCCGGATCCAGCCAAGGCGGCTGCGATATGGCCGGGCAGTTCGCGCTTGGCCATGGTGCTAGCGTTCCGGGTGGCCTGCGACGTCGAATGCCTGGGGCAGCGTGAAGGCTCCGGCATAAAGCGCCTTGCCCACGATTGTGCCTTCCAGCCCCAGCGGGACCAGTTCGCGCAGCGCGGCCAGGTCCTCGAGGCTGGAGATGCCGCCGGAGGCGACGACCGGGCGGTCGGTGCGGGCCAGCACTTCGCGGAGCAGCTCAACGTTCGGTCCGCGCAGGGTGCCATCCTTGGTGACGTCGGTGACGACGTACCGGGGGCAGCCGGCCTCTTCAAGACGGGCGAGAACCTCCCAGAGGTCTCCGCCTTCCTTGGTCCAGCCGCGCGCGGCCAGCGTGGTGCCGCGGACGTCGAGGCCGACGGCGATCGCGTCGCCGTAGCGGGCGATCGCGCTGGCCGTCCATTCCGGGTTCTCCAGCGCCGCGGTTCCAAGGTTCACGCGCCGGGCACCGAGTTCCAGGGCCTTTTCGAGGGATGCGTCGTCACGGATACCGCCGGACAGCTCCACCTTGATATCCATCGCCTTGACCACGCGTTTGAGCAGCGGAAGGTTGCTGCCGCGGCCGAAGGCTGCGTCCAGGTCCACCAGGTGAACCCATTCGGCGCCGTCATTCTGCCAGGCCAGGGCGGCATCCAGCGGGTCGCCGTAGCTGGTTTCGCTGCCGGCTTCGCCCTGGACCAGGCGGACGGCCTGGCCGTCGGCCACGTCCACGGCGGGCAGGAGTTCAAGGATGGGGGTCTCGGTGAGGGACATGATCTGCTTTCAGTGATGGATCCGGCTCAGAGGCCGTAGGTGAGTAGGTAGGCGCCAAGCAGGGACATCCCTGCCAGAACCCAGAAACTGATGCTGATGAACCGGGGCAGGCCCTGCCTGCGGAAGGAGATGGCGCCGCCGATGAGCAGCCCGGCCACTCCCATGAGTACTACGCTCCACATGGTCTACCTCAGTCCCTTGAGCCAGTTTTCGAGCAGCGCGGCACCTGCGTCACCGGACTTTTCGGGGTGGAACTGGGTGGCGCTGAGCGGACCGTTCTCCACCGCGGCGACGAAGGGTCCGCCGTGGTCTGCCCAGGTCACCTGCGGCGGGGTCATGGCCGGCTGGGTGACGTCGAAGTCCCACTTCTGCACGCCGTAGCTGTGCACGAAGTAGAACCGCTCGTCCTCGATGCCCTTGAAGAGCTGGGAGCCCTCGGGTGACTGGACGGTGTTCCAGCCCATGTGCGGAACAACGTCTGCTGCGAGCCGCTCCACGACACCGGGCCACTCGCCCATTCCCTTGGTCCGGACCCCGTGCTCTACGCCTTCGTCGAACAGGACCTGCAGGCCCACGCAGATGCCCAGGACGGGCCGCCCGCCGGCAACCCGGCGTCCAATCATGCGCAGGGCATCAGCATCCTTGAGACCCTGCATCACGGCGGCAAAGGCGCCGACTCCGGGCACCAGCAGCCCGTCGGCGTCGAGCACGTCCGCAGGCTTGGCGCTCAGCGTAACTTCGGCACCCACGCGTTCAAGTGCACGGACAGCTGAGTGGATGTTCCCTGATCCGTAGTCCAGGACGGTAACGCGGGGCTTGCTCACAGCGCCCCTTTAGTCGAAGGGATGCCCTCAACGCGGGGATCCGGTTCGACGGCGGCGCGCAGTGCGCGCGCAAAGGCCTTGAACTGCGCCTCCACGATGTGGTGGGGGTCCCGGCCGCCGAGCACCGTCATGTGCAGGCAGATCTGGGCGTGCAGGGTGATCGCTTCGAAGACGTGGCGGGTCAGCGAGCCGGTGAAGTGTCCGCCGATCAGGTGGTATTCCTGGCCTGCGGGTTCACCCGAGTGCACCAGGTAGGGGCGCCCGGAAATGTCGACGACGGCGTTGGCCAGCGCTTCGTCCAGCGGCACGGTGGCTTCGCCGAAGCGGCGGATGCCGGCCTTGTTGCCGAGGGCTGACTTCAGCGCTTCGCCGATGCTGATCGCGACGTCTTCCACCGTGTGGTGCGCGTCGATGTGGGTGTCTCCAGTGGCCTTGACCGTGAGGTCGATCAGGGAGTGCTTCGCCAGCGCGGTGAGCATGTGGTCATAAAACGGCACCGATGTGCTGATATCCGAGCGGCCCGTGCCGTCCAGGTCCAGTTCCACAAGAACGGAGGATTCGCTGGTGGTCCGCTCGAGGCGGGCAGTACGGCCGGTGGCGGTTTCCACGGTCATGTTGGTTCCTTTGGAAGAAGTGGTCTCTGGTACCAGTCTAGTGATTCGAATGCGCTGTTCTCCGGGCGGAGGCCGGGCCGGAGCTAGGCTGCGAGCAGTTCCCGGAGGCGGGTGAGGAATGCCGTGGTCTCGGCTTCGGTCCCCGCTGTGACCCGCAGGTGCCCCGGGATGCCGACGTCGCGGATGAGGACCCCAGCGTCGAGCAGTCCCTGCCAGATGCGGGCGGGGTCCTCGAGTCCGCCGAAGAAGACGAAGTTAGCATCCGAAGGAGCCGGCTGCAGGCCCATCCCGGTGAGTTCAGCCATGATGCGGTCGCGCTGGACCTTGATGTCCTCAACGTTGGCCAGCAGCGCATCAGCGTGGTCAAGCGCAGCGTTCGCGGTGGCCTGGGTAACAGCTGAGAGATGGTAAGGCAGGCGGACGAGCCGCAGGGCGTCTGCAATCTCGGGCGCGGCGGCGAGATAACCGAGGCGCGCGCCGGCCAGCGCGAAGGCCTTGCTCATGGTCCGGGAAACGATGAGCCGCTCCCGGCCCGGCAGCAGCGCGAGGGCGCTCGGGGTCCCGGCGTGAGAGAACTCCGCGTAGGCCTCATCGACAATCACGATCGCGTTGGACGCGGCGCCAGCTTCATACACGGCCTCGACGACGTCGAGCCCAAGTGCCGTCCCGGTCGGATTGTTCGGGGTGCAGAGGATAACGATGTTCGGTGCCGCTGCCCTGACCTGGTCGGCTGCAGATTCAGCGGAGAGACTGAAATCCGCCGCGCGTTCACCTGTGAGGTAGCGGGTGCCGGTTCCGCTGGAAAGCAGCGGGTACATCGAGTAGGTCGGCGGGAAGCTCATGGCGGTCCGGCCGGGGCCGCCGAAGGCCTGGAGGATCTGCTGCAGGACTTCATTGGAGCCATTGCCAGCCCAAATGTTCTCGATACCGAGTCCGTGCCCGAGGTACGCGGCGAGCCGTTCGCGCAGTCCGGTAAATTCGCGGTCCGGGTAGCGGTTGAGTCCCGAGACTGCCTGCTGCACGGAGGCGGTGATCGCGTCCTGCACTTCCTGCGGCAGGCCGTGGGTGTTCTCGTTGACGTTCAGCAGGATGGGAACTTCCAGCTGCGGCGCACCGTACGGGCTCAGGCCCCGGAGATCGTCGCGCAGGGGAAGTCGGTTTAGTTTTTCCAGCTGATCAGTCACCCCTTCAGCTTAAGGCGCAGCGTCCCGGGGAACAGAATCCGCGGCCTAAGGTGACGGCGCCCACCAAACTAGCGGGAAACCGGAATATATAGCTGGGCGCCGGCCGGTACCACGGCGTCCGCCAGATTGTTCAGCTCCATGATGTCCGCGACCACTTCCCGGGGATCCCGTTCCGGGGCGTATTCGGTGGCCAGGCTCCAGAGACTGTCCCCCGAGCTGATGCTGACTTGTTGGGTCCGTGTGAGTTCGCCGTTTCCTCCGGCGGCCAGGGCCGGGGCGGTAAAAAATCCGATGAAGGTCAGGAGTGCTGCCCCGCCGAGCATGATCGGAGCGCCGATCAGCAGCAGACGCCCCCGGCGGGTCAGGCGGAGCTGGGGAACGGGCCGGGCGTCCGCCGGACCGCTGGTCTTCGCCGGCGTCGCGGCTGCGGTGGAGGTGGTGAAGCTGCCACCTGCGCCGGTGGCACTGTCGGTACGGCGTGCGCTGGCAATGCGGCCGACGTTGTCGGTGCGGGTAAAGCGGGTAATACGGGCAGTGCGGGCAAAGCTCAGGGATGTGCGGGGTGCCGCAAGCTGAACTGTCATGGCAAAACCTTTCCGGCTCGAACCAGGCCCGTTAACTCGCCGCACACTTCACGGCTTCGAAACTGGATTCGAACAGTTGGCAATCTTGAATCGAACATGTATTCGATTCCTGCTTGTTCTTTTCTAGCATCTATCTACGAACGATGTCGAGACTCACTCGAACAAATGTTTGAAAATGACTTGCCGCTCCCCTAGCGTGGATACCAATGGAGAAGCCTTCCGGGACATTTCGATCAGCAGTGAATATGTATTGCTTCGAGACCGTTCGGAATCAGGGAACCATCCGCCACTGACATCGCAGTTCCGGGCCCGCTGCAACCCAGCGGCAGGAGGGCCATGGAAGCTGCTCGCAGAGCAGCGTTCCCGGCCAGCCGGCAACACCCAGTGACCAGCACCAACCGCCCCGGCTCCGGCCGGAATGCTTGAAGGGAAGCCGAAGTGCCCCGTAGGACCAACTCCGATGGCCGTCCGGCTGCGTCCACTCAAGGCGACCCCTCGCGCCCCAAGTCACTGACGCCCCGGCAAAAGAAAATCCTCGAAACCATCCAGACGTCGGTCAGCGCCAACGGATATCCGCCCTCCATGCGGGAGATCGGTGACACGGTGGGGTTGGCGAGCCTGTCCAGCGTCACCCACCAGCTGAGCCAGCTGGAGAAGATGGGCTACATCCGCAGGGACCCGAAGCGTCCGCGGGCCATGGAGATCCTGGTGCCGCTGCTGATGCACACCGAACGGACCGGCCCAGGCACCGGCCCCGACCCCAAGTCACGGGACACCGAGGCCGGCGCACAGTCGAATGTCACGGAACTCACCACAGCCGTGGACACGGCCATGGTCCCCCTGGTGGGCCGGATCGCTGCCGGCGGCCCGATCCTGGCCGATCAGGTCGTTGAGGAAATGATCCCCCTTCCGCGGCAGCTGGTGGGCCACGGTGAACTGTTTATGCTGCGGGTATCCGGCGATTCCATGGTTGACGCCGCGATCTGCGACGGCGACTGGGTAGTGGTCCGGCGCCAGCCAACCGCGGAGAACGGCGACATTGTGGCCGCTCTCCTCGATGACGAGGCCACCGTCAAAACCTTCCGGCAGCGCAACGGCCACACCTGGCTGCTGCCCCAGAACACCCGCTACGAGCCCATCATGGGCGACCACGCCACGATCATGGGCAAAGTCGTCTCCGTGATGCGTTCCCTCTAGCCCCGACACCGGAGCCTGGCGGCAGCGTTCCCGCTGCACACGCAGAAACCCGCGCCAAAAGCGCGGGTTTCTGCGTTAAGTCAGCCGCCGGCGGTTAGTCCTTGCCGGCCGAGGCCTTCGAGGACGCACTGAGCCGCTCCAGGATCCCCAGGGCCACTGTGCGGTCGGTCGTGGACCAGAACGGGGGCAGTGCGGCCCGCAGGAACCCTCCGTAGCGGGCATTGGCCAGCCTGGAGTCCAGTACGGCCACCATGCCCCGGTCTCCTGCGGCGCGGATGAGCCGGCCTGCTCCCTGCGCGAGCCGAACTGCGGCGTGGGTAGCGGAAACCGTCATAAAGCCGTTGCCGCCGGCTTTTGCCACCGCGCGGGTCCGTGCCGTCATCAGCGGGTCATCCGGCCGCGGGAACGGGATGCGGTCGATGATCACCAGGCGGCAGGCCTCCCCCGGCACGTCCACGCCCTGCCACAGGGACATGGTGCCGAACAGGCAGGTGGCGTCTTCTTCGGCAAACTGCTTCACCAGGGCGGACATGGATGACTCGCCCTGGCACAGGATGGGGAAATCGACCTTGAGCCGCATCGCCGCGGCGGCTTCTTCCGCCGCCCGGCGGGAGGAGAAGAGCCCCAGCGCCCCGCCGCCCGAGGCTTTGAGCAGCGCTTCGAGTTCCTCGAGCTGTGCCGGGGAGGTTCCGCGTTCCGGTTTGGGCAGGTCGCGGGCAACGTAGAGCACACCCTGCCGCGGGTAGTCGAAGGGACTGCCGACGTCGGTGCCGGTCCAGTCCGGTGCGGCGGCGCCCACCAGACCGAGGCCGCCGGCCACGGGGCCGAACTCCGACCCGATCGCCAGGGTGGCCGAGGTCAGCACGACGGTGTGGCCGTCGAACAGTCCGTCGCGAAGGCGTCCGGCTACCGACAGCGGAGCGACGTTCAGCGTCGCCGGTGACGATTCATCCGGAGGCGAGTAGCCCTCGCCGGGAGCAAAGGTGCTGGGCCGTGAAGCCCAAACGACTTCACCGGCGTCGGGCGCGCTGACCAGCCGTTCGCAGAGTTCCAGCACGGCCAGCAGGCGCGACCGCGCCATTTGCCGCCCGCCGTCGCCGGCGTCCCCGCCCTCCGGCTTGGAATCGGAGAGTGCGACCCGGCAGGCTTCCCGGACCCGTCCCACCGCCAGTTCCTGCTCTTCGTTGAGGCCCGAGGGAAGCAGGCCAGCCGGAATTGCCTCCACGGAGGCGTCGAAGGCGCGGCCCGCTGCGGCCAGTTCCTCCACCGAGGCAGAGGTATGCTTCCGGGCGGCAGTGACGGCGGCGCTGATGACCGTCCCGGAGAGCTGCCCGGTGACGGCACCGGTAACCCGGTCCTGCAGCTCATGGGCCTCGTCGATGACCACCACGTCGTAGTCCGGCAGGACGGCCAGGCCCTCGAAGGCGCTGATCGCCAGCATGGCGTGGTTGGTGATGACCAGGTCCGCGACGGCGGCCTTGGCACGGGCACGCTCGCTGAAGCAGTGTTCGGCAACGGGGCAGCGCTGGGCGCCGAGGCACTCCATGGACGTCACGGACACCTGCCGCCAGGCACGGTCGGTGACACCGGGCAGCAGCTCGTCCCGGTCCCCGGTTTCCGATTCCTCGGCCCATTCGCGCAGGCGCATCACTTCACGGCCGAGCGCCGACGTCGCGCCTGCTTCCGGAGCAGGGTGGGCGACGCCGCGGTCGTCACCGAGGCTGAACAGGGTGCCGGGATCGTCGTCCTCGGGGAAACCGCCGCCGGTTTTGTGCACGCAGACGTAGTTGCTCCGGCCCTTCAGCAGGGCAACGTCCACGTCCCGGGGCAGCTTTGGTTGCAGGGCAGTGAGCAGCCGCGGCAGGTCCCGGCCGACGATCTGGGCCTGCAGGGCCAGCGTCGCGGTGGAGACCAGCGCCGGTTTGGTGCTCTCAAGCGCGTGGTGGATCAGCGGCACCAGGTAGGCCAGCGATTTACCGGTACCGGTACCGGCCTGCACCAGCAGGTGCCGTCCGGTGTCGATGGACTCGGCCACCTGCCGTGCCATCTCGTGCTGTCCCGGGCGGTTCTGCCCGCCCATGGCCGACACTGCGGTGTCCAGGAGGTCCAGGACCTCCGTGCCCGCGTCCTTCTTCTTAGGCATGGTTGAGGAACGGCTCCAGCTCCGGCGCCAGCGAATCGCGGACCAGCACCCGTATCCGGGTGCCGCTTTCCTCATGCTCCAGGGCAAGGATCTCGGCGTCCTGGCTGTGCAGCCGGGAGACGACGTCGCCGCGCTGGTACGGGACCAGAAGATCCATTTCGACGCCGGGACGCGGAATTCCTTCGGAGATCGCCTGCAGCAGATCGTTGATGCCGGCGCCGGTACGTGCCGAGACCACAACGGTCCTTGGCTCGCGCTGACGCAGCCGTTCGATCACGAAAGGATCAGCGGCATCGGCCTTGTTCAGCACGATGATTTCCGGGATCCGCCGGGCGTCCACATCGGAGAGGACGGTACGCACAGCGGCGATCTGGCCTTCCGGATCCGGATGCGAGGCATCCACCACGTGCAGGATCAGGTCGGCGTCAGCCACCTCTTCCAGGGTCGAGCGGAACGCTTCAACCAGCTGGGTCGGCAGGGACCGGACGAACCCCACGGTGTCCGCCAGCGTGTAGCCGATGCCGTCCGGCGTTTCCGCCCGGCGGATGGTCGGATCCAGCGTGGCGAACAGTGCATTTTCCACCAGGACGCCGGCGTCGGTCAGCCGGTTCAGCAGCGAGGACTTTCCGGCGTTGGTGTAGCCGGCAATCGCCACGGAAGGCACCTGGTTGCGGTGACGGTTGGCCCGTTTGGTTTCCCGGGCCGGCTTCATGCCCGCGATCTCGCGGCGCAGCTTGGCCATGCGGGTGCGGATCTTGCGGCGGTCAAGTTCGATCTTCGTTTCACCGGGACCACGGGATCCCATGCCCGCTCCGGCGCTGCCCACCTGGCCACCGGCCTGACGGGACATGGATTCGCCCCAGCCGCGCAGGCGCGGGAGCAGGTATTCCAGCTGTGCCAGCTCCACCTGGGCCTTGCCCTCACGGGACTTGGCATGCTGGGCGAAAATGTCCAGGATCAGGGCTGTCCGGTCAATGACCTTGACCTTGACAATATCCTCAAGCCCGCGCCGCTGCGACGGTGAGAGTTCGCTGTCCACGATCACGGTGTCGGCACCGGTCGCCATCACGATGTCCTTGAGCTCCTGCGCCTTGCCGGAGCCGAGGAATGTTCCGGGGTCCGGCTTCATCCGGCGCTGGATGATTCCGTCCAGAACCTCGGAACCGGCGGTTTCCGCCAGGGCAGCCAGTTCACGGAGTGAATTTTCCGCATCTGCCGCCGTCCCTTCGGTCCACAGACCGGCCAGGACAACCCGTTCCAGCCTCAGCTGCCGGTATTCGACCTCGGTGACATCTTCAAGTTCCGTTGAAAGACCGGCAACACGGCGGAGCGCCCGGCGGTCCTGCAGGTCCTGCTGATCCCCGTCAAAGGCAGAGTGTTCCGCTTCCTGCATCGAAATCGCCTGCGCCTGCCCCCGAATTCCGGGCGGCGCGTCCGGCGAAACGCTGCGCTTGGCCTCGGCGGCCTCTTCCTTGGCCAGAATCCGATCGATCACGCCCTGGATTTCCTCGGCTGTGAGGTCCGTGGGCGAGGAGCCGGAAGCAGGACGGGAATTGTTGATGGTCATAATCTCCTTAGAAGCGGTATTAACCATGTTAGGCCAGAGGACCCTTATTGTGGCGGCGCTCCAGCGGGTTGTGCAATACGTGTGCGGGCGGTGCCGGTGACGCGGCAACAGTGACGCGGCGGCGGATAGCGCTCCCCGGCCCGGGAGCCACTAATCTGGTTTGTTATGGGTTCAGAGCACTACTTCAGTTCGCAGCCGTCTTCGCCGGAAGTCCGCAGGCCGCTTCGCGTTACCCTGGCGGGCCAGGAGCGGACACTTTCCACGTCCGGCGGTATTTTCAGCCCCGATGGCCTTGATAAGGGAACGCAGGTACTGCTCTCCGGTATTCCCGACCCGGCGCCCGCCGGGAATCTGCTGGACATCGGCTGCGGCTGGGGTCCGATCGCCCTGACCATGGCGCTGAAGTCCCCCGGCGCGCAGGTCTACGCCGTGGACGTCAACGAGCGCTCCCTCGGCCTCACCCGGGATAACGCGGCGTCCCTTGGCCTTGCCAACGTACACGCCCTGCTGCCCGACGACGTTGATCCGGACCTGCGCTTTGGCACCATCTGGTCCAACCCGCCCATCCGCGTCGGCAAGGACGAACTGCACGCCCTGCTGCTGCGCTGGCTGCCGCGCCTCGCCCCGGGTGGGAGCGCCTGGCTGGTGGTGCAGAAGAACCTGGGTTCGGACTCGCTGCAGCGCTGGCTGGATGAAACCCTTGGCGCGGACTTTGCGGTCAGCCGCCACAGCACCGCGAAGTCGTTCCGGATCCTGCTCGTGGAGCGCCACCCGGATTCAGCTGCCTAGCCAGTAGCCAAAACCCATCTCTTCGAGCCTGTGTAGAATCTCAGGCATGTCGAGTCCTGAGTCAGACAGAGCAGGGGCTGCCGGTCACACCGCCAGCCCCCTGAGCCGCTAAGCTCCCCGTCCGCCTTCCAAACGAACGGCATGCAGCAGTCCAGGGCCGCCGGCCGTGGTGACGAGAAGAACAACCTTTCACCTCTCACCTCGGAGCACTCGATGCCTTTCGCCCTATATATGCTTGCCCTGGCGGTCTTTGTCATGGGCACCTCAGAATTCATGCTCGCGGGTCTGCTCCCCGCAATCGCCGCAGAACTCGACGTCAGCGTCGGCACAGCGGGCCTGCTGACCTCCGCGTTCGCTGTCGGGATGGTCGCCGGCGCGCCTGCGATGGCTGCGTTTGCTCGTCGCTGGCCACCACGGCTCACGCTGTTTGCCTGTCTGATCGTGTTCGCTGCATGCCACGCTGTTGGAGCGGTCGCCCCGGCGTTCCCGCTCCTCCTTGCCACCCGTGTGCTCAGCGCCCTCGCAAATGCAGGCTTCCTTGCCGTGGCGCTGAGCACCGTGGCCACCCTCGTCCCGGAGAACCGGAAGGGACGGGCACTGTCGATAGTTCTCTCCGGAACGACGATCGCGGTTGTTGCCGGCGTACCCGCAGGCGCCCTGCTCGGAACCGCCATGGGATGGCGCACAACGTTCTGGGCAGTCGTCCTCCTCTGCATTCCAGCGGCCGCCGGCGTCCTGCATGGCGTCGTTGGTAAACCTGTTCAGACCGCGTCTGGCTCCTTCACCCCTACGCTCCGCGACGAGCTCAGCCAGTTGCGTTCGCCCCGGCTTGCCCTTCCGATGGCGCTGGGGGCACTGATCAACGGCGGCACCTTCGCGGCGTTTACTTTCCTGGCGCCTGTGGTGACCGAAACCGCGGGCCTGGATGGAGGGTGGATCTCCCTTGTGCTGGTGATGTTCGGAGTCGGGTCCTTCCTCGGCGTCACGATCGCAGGGCGGCTGTCAGATCAACGGCCTGGCCTCGTTCTCGCAGCCGGCGGCCCGCTGTTGCTGGCGGGCTGGATTGGGTTGGCCCTATTCGCATCGAATCCCCTGCTCCTTCTCACGCTGGTCCTGGTCCAGGGGCTACTCTCGTTCGGTGTCGGCAGCACCCTGATCGCAAGGGTCCTCCACGCTTCCTCCGGCGCTCCGACCATGGGCGGTTCCTACGCGACCGCCGCGCTGAACATCGGTGCCGCGGCCGGCCCTGTCCTCGGAGCGTCCGTCCTCGCCGCCCAGCTGGGAACGCTGAGTCCCGTCTGGGTAGCCACCGTGCTGACGGCAACCGCTCTCGTCATCATGCTCCTGGCAGGGCGGGTCCTCACGCAGACCGCTGCGGACGTCCCGGTGCAGCCCGCCTAGAGCAGGGTTCCGCGGGCGACGAGGACGGCAGGTCCGCTGAGTTCGACGTGTTCACGGCCGTCCGGGCCAGCCAGGAACCGGATGCCCAGTTCTCCCCCGGGAACGGCGACCCGCCAGGCGTTCGGCGCTTCCGCACCGGCCCAGAACCGTGTTGCCACAGCGGCGGCGCAGGCTCCGGTGCCGCAGGAACGGGTTTCCCCGACGCCACGTTCGTGGACGCGCATGGTCAGCTGCCCGACGCCGTCGAGCACCAACGGCTCAGCCGGCACCACGAACTCCACATTGGTGCCGTTCTCCGGAGCCGGCTCCACGGAGGGTGCCTTGCCCAAGTCGGTTGCGGCCAGTTCCGACAGCTCGGCCAGCGCGACGACGGTGTGCGGGTTGCCCATGCTGACGGACAGGCCCGGGCGCGGGACTTCGAGTCCGCCGGCGTTAACGACAGTGTCCATGGCCTTGGCTGCGGCGTGGTCCGGGAAGATGAACTCCCACGGGCCCATGTCCACCGCGTAGCCTTCGTCCGTGCGGGTGACGGTCTTCAGCCCGGCACGCGTGCCGATCGGCAGGGCCTCGCCCTGTGCCAGGTCCACCAGGCCCTCTTCGAGCAGGAAGTGCACGAACACGCGCACGCCGTTGCCGCACATTTCTGAGACGCTGCCGTCGCCGTTGCGGTAATCCATGAACCACAGTGCGTCCGGGTTGGTCTGCAGGATCGCCTGGCCCTCGGGAAGGTGCTCGGATCGGACGGCGCGAATGAAGCCGTCGGCCCCGATCCCGCTGTGCCGGTCGCAGACGGCCGCGACGTCGGCTGCGCTGAAATCCTGCGCTCCGTCGGGATCGGCCACCAGGATAAAGTCATTGCCGGTTCCATGGCCCTTGGCAAAGGGGAGGCCGGCCAGTCCGGATGGCAGGCCGGAGGCGGACAGGGCTGCGGGGGAAGTTATGCTCACCCCTCCAGAATAGCGGCGGCGGCCTTGTTCTCCAGTTCCGGATCCTTGAAGTCCAGCCAGGTGACCCGAGGGTCGGCACGGAACCAGGTCAGCTGGCGCCTGGCGAACTGGCGGGTGGCGACCACCGTGTCCTCCGCAGCCTGCCTGCTGGTCCATTCGCCGTCGAGCACTTTGAGGAACTGGGCGTAGCCCAAAGCCCGTCCGGCTGTTTTGCCGCTGCGCAGTCCTGCCGCGTCCAGCCGCCGCACTTCCTCTTCCAGTCCGGCCTGGACCATCTGGTCCACGCGCTGGGCCAGCCGTTGATGCAGCACGCTGCGTTCCACCGCCAGCCCAATCTGCACTGCTGGCTGGAAATAGGTGCGGTCCGGCATAAAGGAGCTGAACGGGCGGCCCGTCAGCTCGTGTACTTCGAGGGCACGGACTACCCGACGCGCGTCGCCCAGCCGGCCGGCAGAGACCGGATCTACCTCCTGCAGGCGGCTGCGCAGGGCATCTAGGCCGTTCTCAGCCAGCTCGGTCTCCAGCCGCCGGCGCAGCTGGGGGTCAGTACCGGGGAATTCCAGGACGTCCAGCGCCGCGCGGATGTAGAGCCCGGAGCCGCCGACAAGGATCGGATAACGGCCGCGGGACCGGATGTCGGTGATCAGTGAGCGGGCCTGGCCCTGAAAGGCCGAGACACTCGCCTCTTCGGTGACGTCCATGATGTCGAGGAGGTGGTGCGGGATTCCTCCGCGCTCGGCTTCGGGGAGCTTGGCGGTGCCGATGTCCATGCCCCGGTAGAACTGCATGGAGTCGGCGTTAATGATCTCCCCGCCCAGCCGTTGGGCCAGCGCGACGCCGAGGTCTGACTTGCCGGAACCGGTGGGACCGACGACGGCGATCACGGGCAGTTCGCTGCTGCTCACCGGCGCGGGGGCAGGCCGGGCATGCCGAGCGAAACGCCGGTTCCGGCGCCAGCGGTCGAGGGGGCGGGCACCCCGCAGGAGTCGGCCTGCGCCCGGTCCCAGGCGTCCCCGGCGCGCGAGCGGCGCAGCGAGTAGTCAGCGGCGGACGCGGGGTCCGAGACCAGGTGGAAGGCGGCGGCGGAGGTGACAGGCACGGTCACCAGGTCCCCGGGACGGGGAACCGTCGCTCCCTCGGGGACGGAGAAGTGCACCAGGCGCTGGTCACGGGAGCGGCCGGACAGCCGGCCGGTCTCCTCCGATTTGCGTCCTGACGTGGCGGTGACCATGACTTCAACGGTGGCGCCGACCTGCTTGGCGTTTTCCTCGGCGGCGATCCTGTCCTGCAGTGCGGTGAGGCGTTCGAAGCGTTCCTGGACAACGGCCTTGGGCAGCTGGTCCGGAAGGTCGGCAGCCGGGGTGCCGGGGCGCTTGGAGTACTGGAAGGTGAAGGCAGTAGCGAAGCGGGCCCGCTCCACGACGTCGAGCGTGGCCTGGAAATCCTCCTCGGTCTCGCCGGGGAAACCGACGATGATGTCAGTGGAGATGGCGGCGTGGGGCATCTGCTCCCGGACCCGGTCCAGGATGCCGAGGAACTTCTTGGACCGGTAGGAACGGCGCATGTCCTTGAGCACCTTGTCCGATCCGGACTGCAGCGGCATGTGCAGCTGCGGCATCACGTTGGGGGTTTCGGCCATCGCGTCGATGACGTCGTCGGTGAAGGCTGCCGGGTGCGGGCTGGTGAACCGGACGCGTTCCAGTCCTTCGATCGATCCGCAGGCGCGCAGCAGCTTCGCGAAGGCGCCGCGGTCGCCGAATTCCACGCCGTAGGAGTTTACGTTCTGGCCCAGCAGCGTGACTTCGATTGCGCCGTCGTCGACCAGCGCCTGGACCTCGGCGAGGATCTCCCCCGGCCGCCGGTCGCGTTCCTTGCCCCGCAGGGAGGGGACGATGCAGAAGGTGCAGGTGTTGTTGCAGCCGACCGAGATGGAGACCCAGCCGGAGTACACCGAGTCGCGCTTGGTGGGCAGCGTGGAGGGGAAGACTTCGAGGGACTCGAGGATTTCCAGCTGCGCGGCGTCGTTGTGGCGGGCACGTTCCAGCAGGGCCGGGAGCGCACCGATGTTGTGCGTCCCGAAGACGGCGTCCACGAATGGAGCCTTGGCCAGGATGGTGTCCCGGTCCTTCTGCGCCAGGCAGCCGCCGACGGCGATCTGCATGCCCGGCCGTTTTTCCTTGACGTGGGCCAGCTGGCCCAGATTGCCGTAGAGCTTGTTATCAGCGTTTTCCCGCACGGCGCAGGTGTTGAAGACAACGACGTCGGCTTCCGTGCCCTCAGCGGGCACGTAGCCGGCCCCTTCAAGCAGGCCGGAGATCCGCTCGGAGTCATGCACGTTCATCTGGCAGCCAAAGGTACGCACCTGATAGGTGCGTATAGGGGCCTCCAGGGGTGCGTCGACGGTCTCGGCGGGCGCGGGGCGGGATACAGACAAGCTCACGCTACTAGGGTACGTCGCCCCGCCTGCCCTCCCCCAATCCCGCCGAATGGCCAGCAGGAGCTCCTTTCAGCGCTGGGGAGGCCTTCATCTGGCCTCTCGGGGGCTAGTACCAGTTATTGGCGTAGTGGAAGTTCAAGGCCGAGCAGGGGTCGCCGTAGCGGGACTCGATGTACGTCAGGCCCCAATTGATCTGGGTGCGGTAGTTGGTCTGCCAGTCACCGCCGGCCGTGGCCAGTTTGGTTCCGGGCAGTGCCTGCGGAATGCCATAGGCGCCGCTGCTGGCGTTCGTGGCGCTGGTCAGCCACTCGGATTCCTTGCCCCACAGAGTGTCCAGGCAGGTCATCTGCCCGGCGCCCCAGCCGTGTCCGCCCAGGACGGACGAGGCGTAGGCCTTGGCTCCGGCAGGATCATCGACGGGAATTGACGCCGCCGCAATCCTGGCAGCCTCGGCGGCGGCCGCTTCCTCAGCAGCCGCTGCTGCTGCCGCGGCCTCCTGTGCAGCCGCAGATTCGGCTGCCGCCTGTGCGGCGGCTGCTTCCTCTGCCGCCTGTGCGGCGGCGTCGGGGGTGCCGGCCTCGGCCTCGGGTGC
>NZ_DALZXY010000060.1:0-22361 GCF_031988865.1 Arthrobacter sp. | reverse complement strand
TCCATTTCCTGCAGGGCACGCCGGGCGCGCTGGAGGGCCTGGGTGCGGGTGGCGCCCGTGACGATCAGCTTCGCGAGCATGGAGTCGAAGTTCCCGCCCACGGTTTCGCCGGCCTCAATACCGGAATCCACGCGGACGCCCGGCCCGGTGGGCAGGCGGAGGGTTTCCACCGTTCCGGGGGCAGGCATAAAGCCGCGGCCGGCGTCCTCGCCGTTGATCCGGAACTCGAAGGAGTGGCCGCGGACCTCCGGATCGGTGTACCCGAGTTCCTCACCGCGGGCAATGCGGAACTGCTCGCGGACCAGGTCGATGCCGGTGACCTCTTCGGATACCGGGTGCTCGACCTGCAGGCGGGTGTTGACCTCGAGGAAGGAGATGGTGCCGTCGGTGCCAACCAGGAACTCGCAGGTTCCGGCGCCCTGGTAACCCGCCTCGCGGAGCAGGGCCTTGGAGGAGTCGTAGAGCCGCTGGTTCTGCTCGGGGGTCAGGAACGGGGCCGGGGCCTCCTCCACGAGCTTCTGGTTGCGGCGCTGGAGGGAGCAGTCGCGGGTGGAAACGACGACGACGTTGCCGTAAGCATCTGCCAGGCACTGGGTTTCCACATGCCGCGGTGCGTCCAGGAACCGTTCGATGAAGCACTCCCCGCGGCCAAAGGCTGCTGTGGCCTCGCGGACGGCGGACTCGTACAGTTCGGGAATCTCTTCGAGCGTCCGGGCTACCTTGATGCCACGGCCGCCGCCGCCGAAGGCTGCCTTGATGGCCACCGGGAGACCGTATTCCTGGGCGAAGGCGAGGACTTCATCGGCGCTGTTCACCGGGTCGGACGTGCCAGGAACGAGCGGAGCGCCCACCTTGGCTGCCAGATGCCGGGCCTGGACCTTGTCGCCAAGCTGGTCGATCGCTTCGGGGGAGGGGCCGATCCAGGTCAGTCCCGCCGCAATAACGCGCCGGGCGAATTCTGCGTTCTCGGAAAGGAAGCCGTAGCCGGGATGGATGGCGTCCGCGCCGGCCCGTGCAGCCGCAGCCAGCACCTTGTCCATGTCCAGGTAGGACTGCGCTGCCGTGCTGCCGCCGAGGGCATAGGCCTCGTCCGCGAGCCGGACGTGCAGTGCGTCCCGGTCAGGTTCTGCGTAGACGGCGACCGTGCCGATTCCTTCGTCGCGTGCGGCCCGGATGATCCGGACGGCAATCTCTCCGCGGTTGGCAATCAGGACCTTGCCCAGGGGGGCGGGGGTGAACTGGCTCATGAAATGCAGTGGCTCCTTTTGATCTGTTGGGAGCCTAGCGCGCTTTTGTACTCTCCCGCCATAAACCGTGCTGTTTCTGCGTGGGAGGTGCCGGTTAGTTGTGGACACCCTACAAATGTTTTGCGCGGGTGTGACGCAGGAGGGGTGGGGGCGGTGGCCAGCGTGGTGGTGGGCGGGGGCGGGTACGTGCCGTGGGTGCGCAGGTGGGGCGGGTTGGGTCGGAGTTAGGCCACCAGGGCTGCGCACACGGCGGCCGAGAAGGGGCCGGACACGTCATCGCAAGACCGGAATAGCAATCTGTGGACGGACCCGCCGATGCACAACCACGTAACGAGGATTTCGATCCTTGGTCCGTAATAGGGGTATGACCCGTGCCATTCCGCTTCCCGTAGACCTGCCAGACCCTTCCTTCACCCTCGGACATGCCCGGTATCTGGGGCTTAGAAGGTCGCGGCTCCGGACACAGGACCTTCTGACGCCCAGTAGGTCGATCCGCGTTCGAAGAGACACAGAAATTACGCTGGCCGAACGCTGCAGGCCCTACCTAGAGCTTCTTCCTGGGGCCTTCCTATCCCACGGTACGGCCGCCCAGCTACATGGCATGCCGTTGCCCCGGTCCATGCAAATGGATCCGGTCATTCATCTCAGCCGGCCCAAGTCCAAGGCTGCACCGCGCCGAAAGGGTGTAGCCGGGCATCGGCTGGTCCTGGACGAAGCTGAACTGACGGCCATCTCCGGGCTCACGGTGACAACGCTTGCCCGGTCCCTCCTGGATCTCTCGGCCCATATGGAATTGACGGATCTGGTCGTTGCCGGAGACTGGATTATCAGCGAACAGCAGCGAAACTTCGGCAGAAGCAGGAGCGCTCTGATTCCACTTCCGGAGCTACGAAACTATGTTGAGTCCAAAGTGGGGATTCCGGGACTGCCGAGGCTCCGTGCCGCCGTCGATCTCATGCGGGTTGGGGTGGATTCCCCGCCGGAGACCCGGATACGGCTCCTTCTCGGCCGGGCAGGCTTGCCAGCATTCACGCCGAACATTGCCCTTCTGGATGAAACCGGGATTCCTGCGCTTTGGGCTGACTTGGGATGCCGCCAATACAGGACCTGCATCGAGTACGACGGTGGGCACCACCTGACCTCGGCCCAGCAGAGCCGGGACACCCAGCGGGACCTGATCACCCGCGACCTGGGCTGGCAGCAGGTCCGGCTCAATCGGTTCGACGTTGCCCAAGGACCAGCATGGGTCGTGGGCCGGGTGCGGCAGGCGCTCGCCAGGGGCGGCTACGTGCCGTGAGCGCGCAGTTCAGGCGGGCTCGGCCGCGCGGCGGGCGCGCTAAGTCACCAAAGCTGCGCACCCAGGCGCGCGGCGTGCGCGCTAAGTCGCCAGAGCTGCACACCCAGCCGCGCGCAGTGGTTTGACCGCCGTGAGTGTGCAGGTCTGGCGGGTTGTACTGCGGGGAGGTCGCCAAAGCTGCGCACCAAGGCGGGCGGCGGGGGCGTTAGGTCGCCAGAGCTGCGCACTCGGCCGTGCGGAGTGTTTTGGCCGCGGTGAGTGTGCAGGTCTGGTGGGTTGTTCTGCGGGGAGGTCGCCAGAGCTGCGCACTCGGCCGCGCGGCGGGCGCGCTAAGTCGCCAGAGCTGCGCACTCGGCTGCGCGGAGTGGTTGGGCCGCGATGAGTGTGCAGGTCTGGTGGGTTGTTCTGCGGGGAGGTCGCCAGAGCTGCGCACTCAGGCGTGCGGCGTGCGCGTTAGGTCACCAGAGCTGCGCACCCAGCGGCGGGCGTCGGGCGGCGAGGCGCGCTAGGTCGCCAAAGCTGCACACCCGCAAGGGCGCGACCGTTTAGGGAACGGCCTGAGCCCCAGCAAGCCCCACCGCGGTTGCTACTTCCAGAGCGACGTAATACCCACCCCGGCGCTGGCCAGCAGGTGCCGGAGCGTCGAAACGGACAGGCCGACGACGGCGTGCGGGTCACCAACCACTCTGTCGATGAATGCCCCGCCGAGGGAATCGATGGTGAACGAGCCAGCCACCTGGAGCGGTTCGCCGGTGGCGATGTAGGCCTCGATTTCTTCGTCCAGGAGCTTGGCGAAATGGACTTCGGCCGAGCTGACGGCCCCCAGGGTGGCGCCGGAGCCGTCCTCGTCGGTGTCGCGGCAGTCGACCAGCCAATGGCCGGTATGGAGAACCCCGTGCTTCCCGCTCATCCGGCGGATGCGGTCGCGGGCGACGTCAGGCTCCCAGGGCTTGCCATGCGCCTCGCCGTCGAACTCGAAAACGGAATCGCAGCCGAGCACCAGGGCACCCTGTGCCTCCGGCAGCGACGCCACAGCCTCGGCCTTGGCGCGGGCCAGCAGCAGAGCGGTGTCGTGCGGATCGGTCAGCCCGTAGCGGGCGGTGACGGCGTCCTCATCAACGTCCGAGACGAGCACACGGTGGGCGATTCCGGCGTTATCCAGGAGCTTGGTGCGGGCGGGGGAGGCAGAGGCGAGGATCAGCGTCAGGTCAGTCACGTCTTCCAGCCTAGTGCGCGGGGAAGCGGACAGAAAAAGAATGGCCGCCCCGGCGTCGGGACGGCCATTCCAAAAGAAGTGCGAGTACTTGCACTTTACACTGCTTCAGGCAAGCGCAGGATTAGGTGCGGGCACCTGCTCCGGAAGGAACGGACGTGCCCTCCTGCTCAACGGGTGCCTCCACAGCGGACTCATCCGTGTCCTGGAGGTCGTTGTCCTGGAGATCGTTGTTCTCGTCGTAGGAATCGTCTTCGAACGGGTCGCCGGTGCGCTTGGCGTTGTACGCAGTGTGCTCCAGCATGCCGTTGCGCTTGGCCACGATGGTCGGAACCACCGTCTGGCCGGCAACGTTCACCGCGGTGCGGCCCATGTCGATGATCGGATCGATCGCCAGCAGCAGCGCGACGCCGTCCAACGGCAGTCCCAGCGTGGACAGGGTGAGGGTGAGCATCACGACGGCGCCCGTGGTTCCGGCAGTTGCTGCCGAGCCCAGGACAGCGACGACGGCGATCAGCAGGTACTGGCCGATGCTCAGGTCAATGCCGAAGAACTGGGCCACGAAGATGGCGGCGATCGCCGGGTAGATCGCGGCGCAGCCGTCCATCTTGGTGGTAGCGCCGAGGGGAACCGCGAAGGAGGCGTAGGCCCGGGGGACACCCAGGTTCCGCTCAGTGACGCGCTGGGTCAGCGGCAGGGTGCCCACGGAGGAGCGGGAAACGAAGCCGAGCTGGATGGCCGGCCAGGCGCCGGAGAACCACTGACGGATGGCGAGGCCCTGGCTCTTGATCAGGATCGGGTAGACAACAAAGAGGACCAGCGCCAGGCCAAGGTAGACCGCCACCGTGAAGGTGCCGAGGGAGCCGATGGTGTCCCAGCCGTAGGTGGCGACAGCCCGGCCGATCAGGCCGACAGTGCCCAGCGGGGCGAGCCGGATGATCCACCAGAGGACCTTCTGGATGACGGCCAGGGCGGAGGCGTTCAGGGCCAGGAACGGTGCGGCGGGCTTGCCCACCTTCAGGGCGGCAATGCCGACGGCGATGGCGATGACCAGGACCTGCAGCACGTTGAAGTTCAGCGTGGTGGTCAGGGTTTCGCTGGTGGAAGCGGTCAGGCCGAGGAAGTTGCCGGGGATGAGGCCGGTCAGGAACCCGATCCAGCTGCCGGTGCTGCCTTCGTAGCCCGGGGGAGTTGCGGCGTCGGCGTTAGCGCCGGGCTGCAGCAGCACACCGAGTGCGATGCCGATGCCGACGGCGATCAGCGCGGTGATGGCGAACCACATCAGGGTCTGCCACGCGAGACGGGCCGCATTGGATACCTGGCGGAGGTTGGCAATTGAGCTGACAACCGCCGTGAAGATCAGGGGTACTACGGCCGCCTTGAGGAGCGTGACATAGCTGGAGCCGATGGTTGACAGCGTGGTGGTGAGCCAGTTCGGTTCACCGCCGGTTTCGCCCATGGACTTGGCCAGCAGGCCCAGGCAGAGGCCAACCACCAGGGCAGCGATAATCTGCGGGCCGAAAGCTGTGGCCCAGCGGGGGAGCCTGCGGCGGGTAGCGGCGTCGGCCGGGGACTGTGGAGGTGTCTGAGGTGAGGTCACGTTGAAATGCTAGACGAGGCCCAATATCAGAGTCTCTTTACGGTTGCGAAATATTACGACGCTGTAATGCGGCGTCATGCCGAAATACAGGCCAGAATCCCGAACTGTGGCGCGGCCTGGCCAACGGCTGCCGTTATTCCCGCTCTGCCAGCGAGGATTCTCACAGTCTTTGGGGTTCTCGGGCCGGGAAACGCAGAACGTGCCCGGCGCAGCGGCCGGGCACGTTCTGTAAGCAGGGTCGGCAGGACCAAGCTGTGGTTAGCCGTCCAGCAGCGCCCGGCGCAGGGTGTCCAGGCCAACGGACCCCAGCTGAAGGGCTTTGGTGTGGAAGGCCTTTTCATCGAAGGACTCGCCCTCGCGGGTACGGACCTCGTCGCGGATCTGCTCCCAGAGGCGCTGGCCGAGCTTGTAGGCCGGAGCCTGCCCCGGCCAGCCCAGGTAGCGGGTGAACTCAAAGTTGAGCTGGCCTTCGGAGATGGCGATGTTCTGCTTCAGGAAGTTGTACCCCTTCTCGGGGGTCCAGGTGCCGGAGCCCCAGCGCTCGGGGACTTCCAGTTCCAGGTGCACGCCGATGTCGAAGACGACCCGGGCAGCACGCATCCGCTGGGCGTCGAGCATGCCCATCCGGTCTCCGGGATCGCTCAGGTAGCCGAGTTCGTCCATCAGCCGCTCGGCGTAGAGGGCCCAGCCCTCACCATGGCCGGAGACCCAGCAGACGTTGCGGCGCCAGCTGTTCAGCAGGCCGCGGGAGTCCACCGCGGTGGCGATCTGCAGGTGGTGCCCCGGAACGCCCTCGTGGTAGACGGTGGTTGTTTCCTTCCACGTGGTGAAGGTGTCCTCGCCCTCGGGCACGGACCACCACATCCGACCGGGACGGGAGAAATCGTCGCTCGGACCGGTGTAGTAGATGCCGCCTTCGTTGGTGGGGGCGATCATGCATTCAAGCTTGCGCATCGGGCCGGTGATGTCGAAGTGGGTGCCGGAAAGTTCGGCGACGGCCTTGTCGGAGAGCGCCTGCATCCAGGTGCGCAGCTCTTCGGTGCCGTTCAGCTGGCGCTCCGGATCGGCGTCCAGCAGATCCATCGCCTCGCGGACCGAAGCACCGGGCTTGATCTGCTCCGCCACCTGCTCCTGCTCGGCGATGATGCGGTCCAGTTCGGCGACGCCCCACTGGTAGGTTTCCTCCAGATCGATGGCCGAGCCAAGGAACTCCCGGGACATCAGCGCATAGCGCTCGGCGCCCACAGCGTCCTTCTCGGGCGCGGCCGGCAGCAGCTCGGTGGTCAGGAAGTCCACGAGCGATCGGTAGGCCGCACGTGCGCCTTCGGCGTTCTCCCGCAGGGTGGACTGCAGCGCCGGGGACAGTGCGGCGCCGTCGGCCAGCGCGGCATTGGAGGTAAAGGAATCAAAGAAGCCGCCGTCTTCGGCGTACTTCCCGGCCTGTTCGATGACGATCGAGACCTGGCGGCGGGCAGCAATGCGGCCCTGCTCGGCACCGCTGCGCAGTGACGTGATGTACCCGGCGACGGCGTCGGGCAGGTTATGCAGGCGGCCGGAGATGTGTTCCCAGGCCTCCACGGTGTCCGTGGGCATCAGGTCGAAGATCGCGCGGATGTCCTGGGCGGGGGACGCAATGTTGTTCAGGTCGGCGAGGTCCCAGCCGGATTCGTGAATTTCCAGGGCCAGGCCCAGGCGTTCACGCATGGCATCGAGGGTTACGCGGTCCACGTCGTCCGCGGGATGCAGGTCCTCAAGCCGCCCGAGGGTCTCACGCATCGCTTCGGCGGTGGATTCCAGGCCGGCGGGGGAGTAGTCGGCGTACTCGGTTTCGTGCCCCGGAATGCCGAGCGTTGTGGCAAAGGACGGATCCAGGTGAAGCAGGTTCTCGGTGAATGCTTCGGCGACGGCATCGATGGCAGTGGGTGTGCGCGTCCCGGCGGTGGACAGGGATTCTGGCGTGGTTGTCTGTTCAGTCACACTCCCGAGAGTAACGTGTCAGCGGTAGCTGCGCCGCCACGAGCCGGGTCCCGGCGCAGGTCGCAGGCTCAATTGGCGCCGCCTGGTCCAGGCCCGGCGGGTGGTTGCCGGGTCCGATGCGGCGTGCGCTCCAGCCGGCCCATCCGGTTCGGAACCGGCGGCAAGCCCGACGACGACGGCGGCCAGGACGGCGAGCTCCTCGTCCGTGGGATTGCCCGCCAGGACCTGGAACAGCGGCTCGGCCGAGGCCTCTGCCTGGGGATGGGAGGCGCTCACAGCGGCATGTTCCCGTGCTTCTTGTGCGGCAGCGTTGCGCGCTTATCCCGCAGGGCGCGCAGGCCGCGGATCAGCTGCAGCCGGGTTTCCGACGGCGCGATGACCGCGTCCACGTATCCCAGCTCCGCCGACTGGTACGGGTTGAGCAGTTCTTCTTCATAGTCGTTGATGAATCCCTGCCGCACCTCCTCGACGTCGCGCCCTTCCGCGGCGGCTGCGGCGAGCTGCCCGCGGTAGAGGATGTTCACGGCGCCCTGGGCTCCCATCACGCCGATCTGCGCGGTGGGCCAGGCCACATTGAGGTCAGCTCCGAGCTTCTTGGAGCCCATCACGATGTACGCGCCGCCATAAGCCTTGCGGGTAATCACGGTCAGCTTCGGCACCGTTGCCTCGGCATAGGCATAGAGCAGCTTGGCACCGCGGCGGATGATGCCTTGGAATTCCTGATCCTTGCCGGGCAGGAAGCCGGGCACGTCCACGAACGTCAGGATGGGGATGTTGAACGCGTCGCAGTTCCGGACGAACCGGGCTGCCTTCTCCGATGCGTTGATGTCCAGGGTCCCGGCAAACTGCATCGGCTGGTTGGCGACGATGCCCACCGTATGGCCCTCCAGCCGGCCGTAACCGATGATCACGTTGGGGGCGTAGAGGGCCTGCATCTCCAGGAAGTGCCCGTCATCGACCACCTGTTCGATCACGGTGCGCATGTCATAGGGCTGGTTCGCCGAGTCCGGGATCAGCGAATCCAGGGCGAGGTCGCCGTCGTTGATCTCCAGCTCCTGCTCGAAGGCCGCGAGGGGCGCCTCGGCCAGGTTGTTGGAGGGCAGGAAGTCCAGGAGTTCCCGGACGAAGTCGATGGCGTCCTCTTCATCAGAGGCCAGGTACGTGGAGGTACCCGTGTTGGTGTTGTGCTGCCGCGCGCCGCCGAGCGTTTCCATGTCCACGTCCTCGCCGGTGACCGTCTTGATGACATCCGGTCCGGTGATGAACATGTGGGAGGTCTTATCCACCATCACCACGTAGTCGGTCAGGGCGGGGGAGTAGGCCGCACCGCCGGCGGAGGGACCCATAATCAGGGAGATCTGGGGGACGACGCCGGAGGCATGGACATTGTTGCGGAAAATATCGGCGAACATCGCCAGGGAAGCAACGCCTTCCTGGATGCGGGCGCCGCCGCCGTCGAGGATGCCGATGACGGGGCAGCCGTTACGCAGGGCATGCTCCTGGACTTTGACGATTTTTTCGCCGTTGACCTGGCTCAGCGAGCCGCCGTAGACAGTGAAGTCCTGGCTGTAGACCGCCACCTGGCGGCCGTCGACCGTTCCGTAGCCGGAGACCAGCCCGTCACCCAGCGGCTTCTTCTTCTCCATCCCGAAGGCGGTGGAGCGGTGGACGGCCAGGGCATCGAATTCCACGAAGGACCCCTCGTCCAGCAGAAGGTCGATGCGCTCCCGGGCGGTGTGCTTGCCGCGGGCGTGCTGCTTCTCGATGGCAGCGGTTCCGGAGGGCGCCGCTGCCAGAGCCTGGCGCCGCCGGAAGTCCGCGATCTTGCCTGCGGTCGTCTGCAGGTCGATGTCCTGGTCGATGCTCATATGTTCTCCGGGTGCTTCATTGGGGTGGCTGCCGGTCGGATAGCCGCCCTAACTGTGCGTCACGGCGGGTCAAGAAGGGGTAATCAGTTTAAGTAGCTTTCGCACAAGGGCGCGGGCGATTACCCCAGTCTAGTGAGCGCCAACACCCATCCCGGGTGTAGGAATCCTACAATTTCGCTCCGTGAGCCTTGGCTCCGCCGGAAAACGCGGGACGCCGGCAGCGGGAACCGGACGCAGCCGGCGGAGGCCGTTGGAAGGAAAAACCAATCACCGATGTTACTGACGAGTAACATCTTTGCCGCCGGTGCATTACCCTGTCCGTATGACCTCGAACACAGCCTCACTGAACACGCGTTCCCTGGCCGGACGCACCATCCTGATGTCCGGAGGCAGCCGCGGCATCGGGCTGGCCATCGCCCTGCGGGCAGCGGCCGACGGCGCCAACGTTGCCATGCTCGCAAAGACGGGCGAACCGCACCCCAAGCTGGAAGGCACGGTGTACACCGCCGCCGAAGCGCTGGAAGCCGCCGGTGGGAAGGCCCTGCCGATCATTGGCGACGTGCGCAGCGACGAGGACGTCACCAACGCTGTCGCCGCGACTGTCGAGCACTTCGGTGGCATCGACATCGTCCTGAACAATGCCTCGGCAATCGACCTGCGCGGCACGGACGCCGTGAGTATGAAGAGCTACGACCTGATGCAGGACATCAACGCGCGCGGAACGTTCCTGCTGTCCAAGTCCTCCTTGGAAGCACTGCGGGAATCGGATAACGGACACATCCTCACCCTCTCGCCGCCGCTGAACCTGGACCCGAAGTGGGCCGGCAGCTACCTGGCGTACACCATGGCCAAATACGGCATGTCCCTGACCACGCTGGGCCTGGCCGAAGAGCTGCGGAAGGACGGCATTGGGGTCAACTCCCTCTGGCCGTGCACCTCGATCGACACCGCCGCCATCCGCAACATGCCCGGTGGCTCCGAACTTGCCCGGGTATCGCGCAGTGCCGACATCATGGCCGACGCCGCCCACGCCATCCTGACCCGGTCCGCACGGGAGGCCACGGGTAACTTCTACACCGATGAGCAGGTCCTGGCGGAAGAAGGCGTCACCGACTTCACCAAGTACAGCCTTGGCGCCCCGGAAGAGAAGCTGATGGCGGACTTCTTCCTCTAACCCCGCCCCGGCGCCGTACGCCGGCCCCGGCCCCGGCCCCGGCCCCGCCCGGCCCCCGTCCGGCGGGGCTGGGGGACCCGGCGCGTAAGATCAGAGACATGCATCTGCACTACTCCAGCATGGAGCGCCCACCCCTGGATCCGGAGCGGCTCCAGGAACGCCTTGCCGCCCCGGCGGGCCCCCTGCCCCGGCTGGATATTGTCTCCGAAACGGGGTCCACCAACACTGACCTGTCCGACGCCGCCCGGCTGGCGCCGTCGCAGTACCCCGATCTCTCCGTGCTCACTGCCGAACTCCAGACCGCAGGCCGCGGCAGGCTGGGCCGCACCTGGGAAGCGCCGGAACGGTCTTCCCTGTTTGTCAGCGTCCTGCTGCGTCCCGTTAACGCCTCGGGACGCCCGCTGCCCACCCAGTCCTACGGCTGGCTGTCCCTGCTCGCGGCGCTGTCCCTGACCCGGAGCGTTGCCGCCCGCACGGGTGTGGAGCCAAAGCTGAAGTGGCCCAACGATGTGATGGTGGACGGACGGAAGCTGGCCGGCGTCCTCGCCCAGGTCGTCCCGGAAACGTCCGGTAATCCGCCCGCGGTAGTGGTCGGCACTGGGCTGAACGTTTCCCTCACCGATGAGGACCAGCCCGTCAGCACGGCCACCAGCCTGCTGATGGAGTACGCCTCCACCACGGACCGGAACATCCTGCTGGAGGACTACCTGCTCCGGTTCAGCGAGGACTACCACGCCTTCTGCGCCGTCGACGGGGATGCCACCGCTCCCTGGGCCCAGGGCGGGTCGCTGAAGGATCAGGTTTCCGCCCGGATGGTCACGCTCGGACAGCACGTCCGGGCGTACCTGCCCGGCGGAGCAGAACTGGTGGGCCGGGCCGTTGGCCTTGACCCGCACGGTGCGCTGTTCATTGCCGACGACGAAGGCACCCGGCACGCGGTTACGGCGGCGGACGTGGTGCATCTCCGGGCCGCAGAGTCATGACCCTGCACCCAAACGGGTACCGGTGCGGATGAGGCTGGAGCCGGGAGAACAGGTCATTGTGGCAGCACGGCCACATGCCGGACCGCTGCTGGGGCCGGTCCTGCTGGCCGCGGCCGTCAGCGCCGCGGGCGGATTCGCGCTTGGCTATCTCGGCAGGGACACCCTTCCGGACACCCTGATGGACTGGGCCTACGTCCTGGCTCCCGCCATCGTTGTCCTGACACTCCTGGCACTGGCACGTTTCTGCCTGCCTCCGGTGGTTCGCTGGAATGCCACCCGCTACGTCCTCACCAACCGGCGGCTGATCCAGCGCCGGGGAGCGCTCCGCCGCCGCGAGCACGACCTGCCCCTGGCCTCGATCTACCAGCTGGAGGCACGGCAGGGAATCCTGCAGCGGATGCAGCGCGCCGGAACCCTGCGGATCGACCTCGGCCGCGGCCGGGTGATCGACTACGCCTCGGTGCCTGAAGTGCACAGGTTCAAGTCCATTGTGTTGGCCACCATAGAGCAACTGCCCATGACCGTGATGTTCGATGGTGTAGATATTGAAGGAAGCATGGGTTACGACGACGATTGGAGCGGCCATGAGTGATCAAGGCCCCGAAGCGCCCGACGGCGCCGCCGAACCCGAGCCACTGACGCTGTCGATGAATGTGGTGCCGATGCCGGAGAAACCCGTGCTCCCGGACACCTCCGGATCGATCAACCGGGAGGACGTGCGCCGGCTCGAAGCCCAGCTGATCGGCGGTCCGCGAACCCTCAAGCGCCGCGAAGCAGCTGCCGGCGCCGGCGTCTCGCTGCTGTCCGCCCGCAAGCTCTGGCGCGCCATGGGCTTCCCCAACCTTGATGACGACGCCGTGTTCTTCACCGAAGCGGACCAGGACGCGCTGAACACCGTGATCCAGCTGGTCCGCGACGAGCAGCTGACCGAGGAAGCGGCTATCTCGATCATGCGCTCGATTGGGCAGATGACCGACCGCATGGTCGTGTGGCAGATCGAAGCCCTGGTGGAGGAGATGGTGGTCCAGCGCGGAATTACCGACGCCGAGGCCCGCAAAAAGCTCGTTGCCGCGCTCCCGGACCTGATTGAGCCGCTGGAAAAGACCCTGGTTTATGCCTGGAAGCGGCAGCTGAACGCAGCGGTCCAGCGGCTGGCGCTGCGGGCCGAGGCAGGGCTGGCCAGCCATGAACCGGATACGGATGATAATCCGCTGCCCCTGGCCCGCGCCGTCGGCTTCGCCGACCTGGTCTCCTACACCAGCCTCTCCCGGCAGATGAATGAGAAAACCCTGGCCCAGATGGTCCAGCGGTTTGAGCACAAATGCTCCGAGATTATTTCCGTGGGCGGCGGACGGCTGGTGAAGACAATCGGCGATGAAGTCCTGTTCAACGCCGAGACCCCGGAAGCCGGCGCGGAGATTTCGCTGGCACTGGCGAAGGCCTTCACCGAGGATGAGATGCTTCCCTCCGCCCGCGTGGCGATGGTCTGGGGACGTGTGCTCTCACGCCTGGGCGACATTTACGGGCCCACCGTCAACCTGGCCTCCCGGCTGACCTCGCTGGCGGAACCTGGCACGGTCCTGACGGACGCGTCCACGGCGGCCGCGCTGCGCAACAATGACAGCTTTATCCTGATCCCGCATTCACCGCGCAATGTGCGTGGATTCGGCGAAATCCACCCGGTCACACTGGCGCGGGGTACCGGCCAGGGGCTGGTGTTGGACTAGCCGCCGCCAGCCGGGGCCGGGGCCGCCCCCTGGGAGGACATATCAAGCAGGCCCCTTAGTAATATGCGACACTAGTGGCGACTGTCTGCCGTTCTGCGGCCGCCGGTGCGGCTGGACACCGCACCGTATTCGGCCTGCCGCAGCCCGGTCAGGCTTTGGGGGTTCTTAACAGGGGGAAGTAAGTGGCATTCTTCAGGGGGGCTACGCGCGCGCAGATCCGTGCCCGCCGCAAGGCGGCGTCGGTGGGTGCGGCCGTCGCTGCGGCCGGGGCACTCGTGGCGACCGCCATCCTGTATCCCGGGTTCGCCAGCGCGGACGTCGACCTGAACGACGGCGGCGTGTGGGTCACCAACGGGACCCAGGGCATGGTGGGCCACCTCAACTATTCGGCCCGCATGCTCGACGGCGCCTACGCCGCGAACAGCGACGGTTTCGACGTGACCCAGAACGCGGGCACCGTCTTCCACACCAACACCGACCAGTCCAAGGTCTCACCCGTTGACGTCGCCAACGTCGCCCGAGGCAGCGAAGTGCAGCTTCCGGCGTCGGCCACCATCTCCCAGGGCGGTTCCGTCGTGGCCGTCACCGATCCGGCCGCCGGCGCCGTGTGGCTGACCACCTCCGACTCCCTGCCGTTTTTCAGCGAGGCGGAGTCTGAGCCCGCGGTCCAGGATTCTCCCGGCGTCGCCGCAGGGGTCTCCCCTGAGGGCTACGTGGCGGTCGCGGCCCCGCGGGACGGCGTTCTCTACGGTTACGACGTCGACGCCAACGGCAGCTACGGCGAACCGGACATCACCGAGGTCGAGGCGCTGGGCGGCTTCGGCGACACCCAGGTCGCGGCCGTGGGCCGGAAAGCCGTTGCCTTCGATCCGGAATCGGGCACCATGGTCCTGCCCGGCGGAAAAACCGTCGTCCTGCCCGATACCCGCGGGGCGCGGCTCCAGGAATCAGGGCCGGAATCCGGGTTCGTGGTCCTGGCCACCGCCACGGCCCTGATCAAGCAGCCGCTGGACGGCTCGGACGCCACCGTTACCGAAGTGGGCAGCGGCGGTCTTCCCGCCGCTCCCGTGCTGGTTGACTCCTGTGTGCATGCCGCCTGGGCCGGTGACGGGACCTACATCCGCGACTGCGACGCCGACTCCGATGACTCGCGGGAGGAGATCCCGGGAATCGGAGCCTCCTCCGAACTGGTTTTCCGGGTCAACCGGTCCGTGGTGGTGCTCAACGACATCAACGGCGGCAACATCTGGCTGGTGCTGGAGAACATGCAGCTGGTGGATAACTGGGGCGACGTCATTCCGCCCAAACAGGACTCCAGCGACGACGAGGAGGAATCTGCCAGCGAAAACCCGGTCAACACCCTGCCGGACCGCACGGGGGAGAACCGGCCGCCGGTCGCCAGCGACGATCGCTTCGGTGTCCGCCCCGGACGGACCACCATCCTGAACGTGCTGGACAATGACACCGATCCCGACGGGGACCTGCTGACCGTGAAGCTTTCCGGCAGCCAGCCCTCCGCCGGCACGGTGCAGGAAATCTACAACGGGGCAGGACTGCAGGTGGTGGTCCCGCCCGACGCTGCTGGAACCAGCACCTTCAACTACGAGGTGCGTGACGGCCGCGGCGGCACCGCCACGGCCAGCGCCACGGTCCAGGTGCGCGGAAACAGCGAAAACTCCCCGCCCGAGCCCCGCAGATCCACGAAGATCCTGGTGGAACAGGGCCAGTCGGTCAGCCAGAACATCCTCAACGACTGGACGGATCCCGACGGCGATGACCTGGTCCTCGTGTCCGCTGAACCGACCGCTGACGGGGACCAGGTGCGCGCCCGCTCCGACGGGCTGCTCACCTTCCGGGACATCGGCAAGAGCCAGGGCATCAAGGACGTGGCCATCACGGTCTCCGACGGCACGGAAACTGCAACGGGAACCGTCACCTTCGACGTCCGCCCCGGCGGCGTCCTGCCGCCCGTAACCAACTTCGACCACTTCACCGCCACCGTCGGCGAGGCCGTCACACTGTATCCGCTGCAGAATGACACCGATCCGGCGGGCGGGCGGCTCAGCCTTGCCAAGGCAGAGGCTGAGGACGGCTCGGAACTGGTCCCCGACTATGAGACCGGGGCCATCGCATTCACGCCCAGCGCGGCCAAGACCTACTACATCGAGTACCTCGTCACCAACGGCCCGCAGAGCGCCAGCGGACTCATCCGCGTTGACGCCGCCGAATCCGGCCGGCAGGGAGCGCCGGTCGCCGTGCGGGACGTCGCACTGCTGCCGCGCGGCGGGAACGTCCTGGTGGACGTGCTCGGCAACGACACAGATCCCACCGGCGGTGTGCTGGTGGTCCAGTCGGTCAGCACCGGCAGCAGCTCACCGCTGGACGTCGCCGTCCTGGACCACAACATCCTGCAGATCCATGACGTCCGCGGCCTCACCGAGCAGTCCACCATCAGCTACCGGGTCTCCAACGGCACGGCCAGCGCCAGTGGTGAAGTCAGCGTCCTGCCGGTGGACGGGCCCGGAACGCTGCTGCCGCCGTCGGCCTCCGCGGACACAGCCACCGTGCGCGTTGGCGACGTCGTGAACATCCCGGTCTTGGACAACGACACCTCACCGACGGGTGACGAACTGACCCTCAACCCGGTGCTGGCCCAGGACGTGGATCCGCTCGACGGGCAGATGTTCACCTCAGAGAACACCCTCCGCTTCGTAGCCGGGGACACGGCCAAGACCGTGTACGCCATTTATGAGGTCCGCGATTCCACCGGGCAGAGCGACTCCGCGCAGGTACGCATCAACATCCGGCCGCGCGACGACGAGCGGAACACGCCGCCGGTCCCGAAAAACCTTGAAGGCCGGGCCATCGCCGGCACCACGGTGCGGATCCCGGTGCCGCTGGATGCGCTGGACGCCGACGGCGACTCCGTGTTCCTCACCGGCATCGAAGCAGCACCTAAACTGGGCGCTGCGGTTCCGGGGCCCAACTACATTGACTACACCGCCTCCGCCACCGCCTCGGGCACCGATTCCTTCAGCTACTCGGTGCGGGACCGGCTTGGCCTGGTGAACACGGGCACGGTCCGGGTGGGAATCGCGCCCATCGCAGAGGCGAACCAGAAACCCATTGCCGTGGACGACGCCGTAACGGTGCGCCCGGGCCGAGAAGTCGCCTTGCCCGCACTGCAGAATGACTCCGACCCGGACGGCGACCCGATCTCCCTGGACCCTGAGGGTGTCACCTCGCAGAACCCCGCCCTGAACGCACGGGCGGACGGCAGCCGGGTCCGGTTCACCGTGCCAGAGGAAGCGGGCAGCTACAACGTGCGCTACGCCGTGCGGGATAACCGGGGAGGCGCAGCGAACGGCAACATCGCCGTCGTCTCCGATCCCAACGCGGAGCTGCTGGCACCCGTAGCGCGCGATGACCGGGTGACCGTCGCCGAGATCCGCGGCCGCACCGCCGTCGACGTGGCTGTCCTGGAGAACGACGAAGATCCCGACGGCGTCGCTGAGGACCTTAAGGTCTCGGTGGACCCGTCCCGGACCACGGCCTCAGCCGCGGGGGACCGGGTCCGGGTGGAACTGCTGGAAGATGCCCAGATCGTCCCCTACACCGTTCAGGACATGGATGGTGGAACCGCGACTGCGGTTATCTGGGTTCCCGGGCTCAGCGCCCAGTACCCGACGCTGCGGAGCAACGCCGTCCAGGAGGTCGAGGCCACCCAGACCCTGGACCTGGACCTGGCTGAGCTCGTCGAGGTGCGCGAAGGACGGACACCGCGGATTACCGAAACCGCCAAGGTCAGTGCCATCGGCTCCTCTAACCGGGACACCTGGGTAGCGGACGAGGACACCCTGGCCTACACCGCCGACGGCGATTATGCCGGGCTGGGGTCGATGACCTTTGAGGTCACCGACGGCTCCGGACCGGATGACCCTGAAGGGCTGAAAGCCACGCTCACGGTGCTGATCAACGTTCTCCCGCAGCCCGAACAGAACCTTCCACCGGTGATGAGCCCCGGATCGCTGGAGGCCGCCATCGGCGAGGACGCCGTGCGGCTTGACCTGGCTCCGCTGGCCTCCGATCCGAACCCCTCCGACGCGGATAAACTCTCCTTCGCCCTGGCCGGGCCCGTCCCCGACGGATTCAAGGCGCGGCTCTCAGGAACGGTCCTTGAGGTTTCGGCGGCGGACAAGGCCGCCGTCGGCACCCTCGGCCAATTAGGCGTCACCGTCACCGACGGGCGCAGCGATCCGGTGGCCGGACGCGTGGACCTGGCAGTCCTGGCCTCCACCCGGCCACTGCCTGTTGCCGCGGATGACTCCGTGGACGACGCCGTCCAGGGCCGGCCGGTGACGGTTCCGGTACTGGAGAATGATGACAATCCGTTCCCGGAAACACCCCTGGAGATTGTCGAGGCCAGCGCCGACGGCAACGGCACCGCCAGCATCCAGGGCAGCTCCGTGGTGGTCACCCCGGACCCGGACTTTGTCGGCAGCATGTCCGTCCAATACCGGGTGAAGGACAAGACCGGCCAGGCTGACCGGCAGGCCTCGGCCCGGATCCTCCTGACGGTGCAGGGCCGCCCGGACGCACCGGCCACCCCCGTAGTCGAATCCACCCGCAGCCGCACGGTGGTGCTGGCCTGGGATCCGCCGGCCGCAAATGGAGCTCCGATCACCGGTTATTCGGTCACCGGGACCGGCGGGTTCAGCCAGGAATGCCCGGCCACCACCTGCACGCTCACCGGCCTGACCAACAACGTGGAGTATTCCTTCTCGGTCACCGCCACCAACGTGAACGGGACCTCGGACGCCTCCCCGCAGTCCGCCGTCGTCCGCCCGGACACCCAGCCCGCCCAGCCCGCACCCCCGCTCCTCACCTTCGGGGACAAGCAGCTCAGCGTCGCCTGGACCGTTCCGGCGAACGACGGGTCACCGATCGAGTCCTACGACCTGCAGATTTCCCCGGCCCCGGCCAGCGGAGTCTCGCAGAAAACCGTTCCGGCTTCGATGACGCAGACCACCTGGACCGGGCTGGTCAACGGCACCTCCTACCGGGTCCGCGTCCAGGCCCGGAACGCTGCGCCGGAACCGTCCGGCTTCAGCGACTATTCAGCGGCTGAGGTCCCCGCCGGTGCGCCGGCGGCCCCCGGTGCGCCCACCACGGCGCGGGCCGATTCGGTGGGCACGCAGAGCCAGCTCACGGTTGACTGGAACGACCCGGCCGCCAACGGCGACGCCGTCTCCGACTACGAGCTGCGCGAATACCAGGGCTCCACCCTGGTGCGCACCCTCGAAGCCGGCGGGACGTCCAACATGACCGTGCGGGTGGATAACTCGGAACAGAACTACACCTACTCGGCCCGGGCCAAGAACAAGGCAGGCTGGAGTGACTGGGGGCCGGCTTCATCGCCGCGCCGCGCCGTCGGGGTACCCGATGCACCGGCAGCACCGAGCCTGGCCCCCTCCCGCACGGGAGCCGAGGGACGGGCGGTCACCATCAGCTTCAGCCCGCTCAGCGCCAGCGCCCGCAACGGCGCCCGCGCCGAGGAAATCAGCTACCGCGCCAGCTTCAGCGACGGACGCTCCCTGGCCGTGACCAGCGGCCAGGAAGTCACCGGGTTCAGCAACGGTGCGAACATCACCGCCCGGCTCACCGCGGTGGTCAACTCCGACGGCTCCAGCTATGACAGCGCGGCCTCGCCGAACTCCAACGCCGTTCAGGTGTACGGCAGCCCCGGAACGCCGTCGGCCTCCGGTGCCAACGGGGGTGAGGGCAGCAAAACAGCCACCCTGTCCTGGGGGCCACCGAACCAAAACGCGCACGACGTCGCCCAAGTCCAGATCTCGGTCGACGGCGGCGGCTGGGAAAATGTGGCCGCCAACGGCAGCCGCAGCGTCGGCAACGGCTACAACCAGGACCACAGCATCCGCGTTCGGGTCCTGAACTCGCAGGGTACTGCTGGCGCGGAAGCCGCCGCCTCCGCCCGGACCGGCGCCGAACCGCCGCCCGCCACGTGGTCGCTGACGGTGGGGAACCAGCTCCCTGCCTCCGATCGGCGCACCTGCATGGACCCTGTCTCGGGCACCAACTACGACGGTAGGAACTGTGCCGGGAACCACTGGGCGTACCACGGGGAAGTCATCCAGTCGCGGTGCTACATCGCGCGCGGCGGCGGCGAGATCTGGTACCGGCAGGAGTCCGGCGGAAACCGTGACGCCGTCAATAACGGCCTGCACATCAAGGGCATCCACACCAGTTTCGGCAACAACCCGCCGTCGGGCATGGGCCGCTGCTAGCCCATGACCGGAATCCGCAGCCCGCAGCCCATCAAACCGGCCACCACCATCAAACCCGCCACTCCGTCCATCTGGGGGAAACACCAACCATGTCAATGACCGAAGAACAGGCCGCCTGGTTCGCCGAGACGTTCGCCAAACTGGTGACAAACGTCGGCCAGGCAGTGCTGGGCAAGCCGGACGCCGTCCGGCTGATCCTCACGTCCATGCTGGCCGAGGGGCATGTACTGCTTGAGGACGCGCCCGGGACCGGCAAAACGATGCTCGCCCGCGCGTTGGCCGCCACCGTGCAGGGCACTACCTCCCGCATCCAGTTCACCCCGGACCTGCTGCCCTCCGACGTCACCGGCATCACCATTTACGACCAGAAGAGCCAGACATTCGAGTTCCACCGCGGCCCGATCTTCGCGAACATCGTGCTCGCTGACGAGATCAACCGGGCCTCGCCGAAGACCCAGTCCGCGCTGCTGGAAGTCATGGAGGAGTCCCGGGTCACGGTGGACGGGACCACCTACACGCAGGAGCGCCCGTTTATGGTGATCGCCACACAGAACCCGATTGAACAGGCCGGAACCTACCGCCTGCCCGAAGCGCAGCTGGACCGGTTCCTGATCAAGACCTCCATGGGCTACCCGGACCACGCCGCTACCGTGGAACTCCTCGCGGGTTCAGCCACCCGGGACCGGTCCGCCGCCCTGTCCGCCGTCATTACTTCTTCGGCCGTGCGGGATATGGCCGACCTCGGGGCCACCGTCCACACCGACACTTCGGTGCTGGAGTACATTGCCCACCTGACCGCAGCCACCCGCGAGGCGCCGGAGACCCGGCTGGGCGTCAGCGTCCGCGGTGCGTTGGCAATGGTCCGGGCCGCGAAGGTCTGGGCGGCCTCGGAGGGGCGGAACTACGTCCTGCCCGACGACGTCAAGGTGCTGGCCCCCAGCGTTTTCACCCACCGTCTGGTGATGGACCCGGAAGCGGAATTCGCCGGCGCCACCGCCGCAGCTGTCCTGGAACAGGTGCTCGCTTCCACGGCGGCTCCCCAGCAGCGCGTGGCCGTCTAAGGACAGCAAACGTGCCGCCACAACTCCGCATCTCCGCTGCGCGCCTGCGTGCCGCTGTGACTGCCGCACGCACGGCGCTGCCCCTGGACAGCTTGTCCGCTGTTGCCAGCCGGCCCAGGGTCCTGGCCGCCCGGCAGCGTCTCGGAACGGCAGCCGGGACCGTGCGCCGCGCTGCGTCCACCGCGACGGCCAGCGTCACCTCCCTGGGCTGGGCGACGGCGGGACTGATGCTGGTCTGCTGGGCCGCCGGGGCACTGCTGGGCTGGCGGGAGCTGCTGATCGCCGCGGCCCTGCTGACGCTGGTGCTGGCCGCCGCCACGGGATTCGTCCTCGGACGCCAGTCCTACGCCGTACGCCTGGACCTGGCCCGCACCCGGGTTGCCGTGGGGGACGACGCCGTCGGGTCCCTGACCGTGAGCAATCCCGGAGGCCGCCTGCTGCTGCCGTCCAGGCTGGAACTTCCGGTGGGCGGAGCCACCGCGGTCTTTGAACTGCCGCGGATGGCCCCGGGCGCCGAACACGAGGAGCTGTTCCGCATTCCGACGCAGAAGCGCGCCATGATTGTGGTGGGCCCGGTTGAGTCAGTGCGCCAGGACCCGTTTGCGCTGATGGGCCGCCGGCTGGTCTGGACGGACCCGGTGGACCTGTTCGTTCATCCGCGGACCGTGAACCTGCAGGGTTCCGCCACCGGATTCATCAAGGACCTCGAAGGCCTTCCCACCCGTGAACTCTCCACTTCCGACGTCGCTTTCCACGCGCTGCGGGAGTATGTGCCCGGTGATGACCGCCGGCATATCCACTGGAAGACCACCGCCCGGACGGGCACGCTGATGGTCCGCCAGTTCGAAGAGACCCGCCGCTCCCACCTGGCCGTGGCACTCTCGACCAACCTCTCCGACTATGACTCCGAGCAGGACTTTGAGCTGGCCGTCTCCGTCGCGGGATCGCTGGGCCTGCAGGCCGTCCGTGAACAGCGGGACCTGACCGTCCTCACCCAGGACGGACCGCTGCGCAGCGGCAGCGGGCGGATCCTCCTGGATGAACTGACCCGGGTGGCAGGCACCGAGCGGCGGGAAGGAACCCGCGAACTGGCTGCCCTCACAACGGATACGGTGCCCAACGCCTCCGTGGTGATCCTGGTGACCGGCACCGCCGTAAGCGCATCGCTCCTGCGTTCCGCGGCAGCCGCCATCGCCCCGGGCATACGCTGCCTCGCCGTGCGCTGCGCCGAAGGCCAGCAGCCCGGACGCCGGGAGATCGCGGACCTGACCGTCCTCACCTGCGGGGACCTCGACGGACTGCCGGCACTGGTAAGGAAGGGGACCGCGTGAGCGTCGACGCCCCACGCCGGCCACGGGATCGTCAGGCGCCCGCAGGAATTCCGTTCTCTGAACTGCTGAAACCAGGGCTGGAAGCCGCCGCGCTGGCAGTCCTGCTCCTGGCAGGGCTCCTCGGGTTCGGCCCGAGTTTCGGCGCCGATCCCCGGTACCTTGTGGCCGGGATCGGCGGGATTGTGCTGGGCTTGGCACTGGCCGGTATTGCCACGCTGCGCGGCTGGGGAGCCTGGACCACAACCGGGGCCGCAGCGGGCACCTACCTGGTGCTCGGCTCGGCGCTGGCTGCCCCCGTGGAAGCCGCCGCCGGGGTGCTGCCCACGTTCGCTTCGCTGCGCGTGCTGGTGTTCGGCGTCGTCTTCTCCTGGAAGGACCTGCTGACGGTTGCCGCCCCGGTGGGTACCGCCGGCGGCATGCTGGTGGTTCCCTTCCTGCTCTGCCTTCTCTGCGCCCTCGCTGCCGGGCTGCTCTGCTGGCGGGTCCGCGGACCGTACTGGAGTGCGGTTCCTGTGCTGGCGCTGTTCGCCGCCGGCATCGCCTTCGGCACCAAGCACGCCCCGCTGCCCTGGCTCCGG
>NZ_DALZXY010000059.1:0-22486 GCF_031988865.1 Arthrobacter sp. | reverse complement strand
GCGACCCCGACGCGCTGCTGGCCACACCAGTGCGTACCCTGAAGCGCGATGCAAAGAAAAACAGCGACATTCAGGTCCTGGTCCGGGAAGCCACGGAGCGGGGGACCGTCCAGGTCTTCGTTGGCCTCCCGCAGAGCATGCGCGGCACCGAAACCGCCTCCACGGAGATGGCCCGCGGCTACGCGCAGGCCCTGGCGGAAGCCCTTAACCGGGCCGGCCTGGACGTCCCGGTGCGCCTGATCGATGAGCGGCTGAGTACGGTCAGTGCTCACCGCTCGCTAAGAGAAGCTGGCTTGGACACCCGCAATCACCGTAGAGTGGTAGACCAAGTGGCCGCTGTGGGTATATTGCAGCAGGCCATTGACATGCAGCGTTCCCTTGGACGCGATGTGGGGGAACCGGTCATATTTCGCCGGAGTACGCGGTCCGCGGCTCCGGCCCCGAACGAGGAGCCAACAATTTCCGAGGAAAGCCGCCCTGAAAGCGATTCGGCGTCGTGAGCCACAGATACCCTGACCATCGTTTCCCCGGGCAGGAACCGGAATTCGATCCGCAGGCCGAAAGTTATGCCGGCGAAGACGTTTCCGCACCCGAACAGGGTTACGAACCGGCCGGTGGTATCCACGAAGGCTACCGTTACGATGGCGCGCAGCACGCCGACGAGGGGCACTACACCGCAGAGGGACACTACGCCGACTCGGGACGGCATGCAGAGACCGGCCGGCACGCGGACACAGCTCAGCACCCCGACGCGGGCCTGGCCTATGAACCGGCTCCCGTAGTGCAGACTTTCTTTGCCGAGGAGCCTCCCAGCCGCCGCAGCCGCCGGCCCTCCCGCGACAAGCAGCGCCAGCGGCGGCGCCGCACAGTGGTCATGATCGTGGTCCTCGCCGTTTTTGCCGGCGTCGTCTTCGGCCTGACCATGTTCCTCCGTGACCTGCTCGGCATGAACGAGACCAAGGACTACCCGGGTCCCGGCGAGGGAAGCGCATCCTTTGTGGTCCAGCCGGGCGAGGGCCCGCTGCTGATTGGCGATAACCTCGTGGCGCAGGACATCGTGGCCACGAGCAAGAAATTCGTCGAGGCCTTCCAGCAGGAAGCAGACGGGCGCCAGATCCAGCCCGGCACGTATGAACTGCGCTACCAGATGTCCGCCTCCGGTGCGGTCAGCGCCCTGCTTGGGGACGGCGGAACGGCAGTGCACTACGCCGCGGTCGCCCGCGACCTCCGGCAGACCGAAACATTCGACATCCTGGTCGAGTCCACTGGCATTCCGAGGGCGGAATTCGAAGCCCTTGCGGCCAGCCCCCGGGACTTTGGACTGCCGGAGAAGGCAGTGAGCCTGGAAGGCTACCTGTTCCCCGGTGAGTACCGTTTCCCGATTGATGCCACCGCCACGGAAATCGTCACCGAGATGGTGGATAACGCGTTTGCCGCCCTTGAAGAAGCCGGCGTCAGCGATCCCGCCGCCCAGTATGACGTTATGACGAAGGCCAGCATCATCCAGGCCGAGGCAGGCGAAGCGGATTACACAAAGGTCGCCGGTGCCATCGAAAACCGGCTCCGTGCGGAAAACACCGAAACCAACGGATTGATCCAGTCCGATGCCACCGTCACCTACGGGCTGGGCCGCAAGAGCTACGACCTGACCCCGGAGGAAAAGGCTGACAAGGCCAACCGGTACAACACCTATGCCAATCCGGGACTGCCAGTCGGGCCGATTGGCTCCCCGAGCATTGAGGCGATCGAGGCTGCGGCCAATCCCGCCGACGTCCCGTTCTTCTACTGGGTTACCGTCAACCTCGATTCCGGCGAAACCAAGTTCTCCTCGACCCTCGCCGAGCACAGCCGGTACGTGACCGAATACCAGGACTGGTGCAGCACCCAGGAAGCCGGAAGGTGCGAATAGTTGCCCGTTTCCAACCGGCGGGCAGCTGTCCTGGGGCATCCGATCGGACACTCGCGCTCACCTGAGCTTCACCGTGCCGCGTACCGGTACCTTGGCTTCGACTGCAGCTATGACGCGATCGACGTCGAAGAAGGGGCCGCAGCGGACTTCGCTGCGGCCGTCCGGCAGGAGCCGGGCTGGATCGGGCTTTCCGTCACGATGCCGTTGAAGAGCGCCATGGCAGCGGCCGTGGACCGCCTGGATCCACTGGCCGAAGCCCTCGGCGTGATCAACACGGTTACCTTCGAACCGGGGCCCGACGGCGTCGTGCTGACGGGGTGGAACACAGACGTTGCCGGGTTGGTCAAGGCCCTGCGCCATGCGGGCGCCGGTGACGCGCCGCGGGCGGTTGTGCTCGGTGCCGGAGGTACCGCATGCGCCGCCGTCGCCGCCCTGTCCCGGCTCGGCTGTTCCAGCGTTGATGTGTACGCCCGCAGCTTCCGGGGCAACGCCGAAGGCCTGGTGGACGTCCAGGAGGTCGGCAGGCGGCTCGGAACAGCCGTGGAACTGAATGCCTGGGATACGGCGGCCAGCGCCTGCGCGGAAGCCGACGTCGTCATCGCCACCCTGCCGCCGCGCGCAGCGGACGGCATCGCCGAGGAATTCGCTGCCCTCGCTGCCGGGCGCAGCGGTGCTGTGCTGCTCGACGCCGCCTACGATCCGTGGCCCAGCCGGATTGCCTCCGCCTGGCAGGCTGCCGGCGGAACGATCGTGCCCGGCTTGGAAATGCTTGTTTACCAGGCTGTGGAACAGGTGAGGCTTTTCACGAAGGAAGCCTTCCACGACGAGCAGGCCGTCATAAACGTGATGTGTGACGCAGCAGGCCTGCCTCAGCGCTGAAGGCGCCAGCCGAACATGGCAGTATTGAAGCCATGTTGCGTTGGTTGACCGCCGGTGAGTCCCATGGGCCTGCACTGGTTGGAATTGTTGAGGGCGTCCCCGCCGGCGTCGAAGTAAGCACTCCGTTCATTCAGGAGGCGCTGGCCCGTCGCCGGCTCGGTTATGGCCGCGGCGCCCGGATGAAGTTTGAGCAGGACGAGGTGCGGATCCTCGGCGGTGTGCGCCATGGCATTACCCAGGGTGGCCCCATCGCCATCGAGATCGCCAACACCGAGTGGCCCAAGTGGGAACAGATCATGGCATCGGACCCGGTGGATCCTGAGGTCCTGGCCGACCAGGCCCGCAACGCACCGCTGACCCGCCCGCGGCCCGGCCACGCAGACTTCACCGGGATGCAGAAGTACGGCTTCAGCGAGGCCCGTCCCGTGCTGGAACGGGCCAGCGCCCGGGAGACTGCGGCGCGCGTAGCACTCGGTGCCGTTGCTTCCGCGTTCCTGAAGCAGCTGGGCATCGAGCTCGTTAGCCACACGGTGGGCGTCGCCTCCGTCAGCTCGCCGGAGGGTTCCGCCCTCCCGGGTCCCGGCGACGTCGCGGCCCTGGACGAAAACCCGATGCGCTGCTTCGACGCCGCCGTCACCGAAGCGATGGTCGCCGAGGTGGATGCGGCCCACAAGGAGGGCGAAACCCTTGGTGGCGTAGTGGAAGTCCTTGCCTACGGCCTGCCGCCGGGACTCGGCAGCTACGTGCACTGGGACCGCCGGCTGGACGCCAGAATTGCCGGGGCCCTCATGGGCATCCAGGCGATCAAGGGCGTCGAAGTCGGTGACGGTTTCCTGACGGCCACCCGCCGCGGTTCCGCCGCCCACGACGAAATCCTGAAGGACGAGGATGGCCGCGTGATCCGTTCAGGCAACCGCGCAGGTGGAATCGAAGGCGGTATGAGCATCGGCGAAGTCCTGCGCGTCCGCGCAGCGATGAAGCCGATCGCCACCGTTCCCCGGGCGCTCAAGACCGTGGACGTCAGCACCGGCGAGCCCGCACGTGCCCACCACCAGCGTTCCGATGTCTGCGCCGTCCCGGCAGCCGGCGTCGTCGCCGAAGCCATGGTCGCCCTGGTCCTCGCCGAAGCGGTCACCGAGAAATTCGGCGGCGATTCCGTGGCAGAGACCGCCCGGAACCTGCGCACCTACCTCGAGAACATTCCCGCGTCCCTCGAGTCTTTCGGCACCGGCTCCGGTGCCTGAGCAGCACTTGGTCCTGATCGGTTTGATGGCGGCAGGTAAATCCGTCGTCGGCCGTTCCTTCGCCGCACGCCACGGGCTGCCCTATGTGGACACCGATCAGCTGGTGGTGGAAGAGTACGGACCGATTCCCGAAATCTTCGCCAACCACGGCGAACGCTACTTCCGGGAAGCCGAAGCCCGCGCCGTCGCCGGAGCACTGGCTGCACCGGAGCGGTCGGTGGTCTCGCTCGGGGGAGGGGCCGTTCTGGACTCCGGAACGCAGCAGGGTCTCCGGGAGGCTACCGTGGTGTTCCTGGACACCGACCTGGCGACCGTCCGCCCGCGCATTTCACGCTCCGGGCACCGGCCGCTGCTGACCGGGGACCCGGTTGTGCGCTGGTCCGCGCTGGCCGAAGAACGCCGGCCGATATATGAATCGCTGGCAGACATTGTTATAGACACCAGGGGACTGGCCGTTCCGGAAGTCGTGGAACGCATCACCGCCGCCCTGGACGAAGGAGAGCACTAATGCCCGCAGCACCCACCGTCATCAAGGTGACCGGCGAGAAGCCCGCAGAGAACTACGACGTCGTGATCGGCAACGGCCTGCTTGGCCGCCTGCAGGGGATGCTGGGGGAGCGGGTGCGCCGCGTCCTGGTAATCCACCCGCGGGCCCTGCGCACCACCGGCGACACCGTCCGGGATGAGCTGGCCGCAGCCGGCCTGACCGCGCTCACCGCCGAGATTCCCGATGCCGAAGAAGGCAAGCACATCCAGGTCGCCTCCTTCTGCTGGCAGGTCCTGGGGCAGAACGACTTCACGCGTTCAGACGCAATCGTCGCCGTGGGTGGCGGGGCCGTCACCGATGTTGCCGGCTTTGTGGCCGCCACCTGGCTGCGCGGGATCAAGGTGGTACACGTGCCCACGAGCCTGCTCGGCATGGTGGACGCCGCCGTGGGCGGGAAGACCGGAATCAACACGGCTGAAGGCAAGAACCTCGTTGGCGCGTTCCACCCGCCCGCCGGCGTCCTCGCTGACCTGGATGCGCTCGGGTCCCTGCCGAAGAACGAACTGCTCAGCGGCATGGCTGAGGTCGTCAAGTGCGGCTTCATCGCCGATCCCGCGATTCTGGACCTGATTGAAGCCAATCCGGACGCGGTCGGAGACGGCAGCTCGGACGTTGTCCGTGAGCTCGTCACACGCGCTGTCCAGGTCAAGGCTGAGGTTGTCTCCGCTGACCTGCGCGAAGCCGGACGGCGCGAATTCCTGAACTACGGCCACACGCTGGGCCATTCGATCGAACTGGCCGAACGCTACCAGTGGCGGCACGGCGCGGCTGTCTCCGTGGGCCTGGTCTTCGCTGCGGAACTGGGACGGATGGTCGGCAGGCTGGATGATGCCACCGCCGACCGGCACAAAGCCGTGCTCAACTCCCTCGGACTGCCGGTGACCTACCGCAAGGACCGCTGGAGCGCCCTGCTGGACGGCATGCGCCGGGACAAGAAGTCCCGGGGAGACCTGCTTCGGTTCGTTGTGCTCGATGGCCTGGCCAAACCCTCAATCCTGGAGGTGCCGGATACCTCGCTGCTCTTCGCGGCATACCAGGAGATCGCCTCGGAACCCCAGGGTGGAATCCGGCTCAGCCTGTAGCGCTCCGGCGCAGCATGTACTGATTCGCCGAACAGGTAGAATGGTCGACGGATAAGACACGTAGTTACGCGAAACGACGAAAGAGAAACTGTGGCAACGACCAACGACATCAAGAACGGCACGGTGCTGAAGCTTGAAGGCAACCTCTGGAGCATCATTGAGTTCCAGCACGTAAAGCCGGGTAAGGGTGGTGCGTTCGTCCGTACCAAGATGCGCAACGTCCGATCGGGCAAGGTCGTCGACAAGACGTTCAACGCCGGCATCAAGATCGAAACTGCCACCGTTGACCGCCGTGACTACCAGTACCTGTACAAGGATGGCGAAGACTACGTGTTCATGGACACGTCGGACTACGACCAGCTCACCGTTCCGGGTTCAATCGTCGGTGACTACGCCAACTTCATGCTCGAGTCCATGATGGTCACCATTGCCATGCACGAAGGCGCTCCGCTCTACATCGAGCTGCCTCCTTCGGTAGTCCTGGAAATCACATACACCGAGCCGGGCCTGCAGGGCGACCGCTCCACCGGCGGCACCAAGCCCGCCACCGTGGAAACCGGCTACGAGATCCAGGTGCCGCTGTTCCTGGAAACCGGTACAAAGGTCAAGGTTGATACCCGCACCGGTGACTACCTGGGACGCGTCAACGAGTGAGTGCCCGCAGTAAAGCCCGCACCAGGGCACTTGAGGTTCTTTTCGAAGCGGAACAGCGATCCATGTCTCCGCTGGAATCCCTCCGTTCCCGCCGGGAGCAGACTGACCAGGTGATCAACCCTTACACCATGGACCTGGTGGAAGGGGTTATCGCCAAGCAGGAGCAGATCGACGAGTTCCTGAGCACGTATTCCCAGGGCTGGCCACTGGACCGGATGCCGGCGGTTGACCGCATCATCCTGCGCATCGGCAGCTGGGAGCTGCTCTACAACAACGATGTCCCGGACAAGGTGGCCATCAGCGAAGCCGTTGAACTGGCGAAGACGCTCTCCACTGATGAATCACCCGCGTTCATCAACGGGCTGCTCGGCCGGCTGCACCAGCTCAAGGACACCCTGCTGGCTTAAAGGCCTGCATGCATGACTTCGCAGGACACTTTCCACAATGCCCGGCAGGCTTTCCTGCCGGGCATTGTGCTGCCCGGGACGACGCCGGTCCGCTACCGGTGGGCCGCGCCGGCCTGCTGCAGGAGCCTGCCGCGTGTCCGGACCAGCTCGTCCAGGATCCGGCGTTCGCGGGCGAGGTTGCTGCGCGGCTCCCGGCCGGCAACGAGCTGCTGCCGGGTCAGCGCCAGGTTCGTCGCCTCCCGGATGAACGACCGCATGGCTGGCCTGGCACCAAAAGCGCCTGCCCACTGAAGGGCCTGGCGCCGTCCGGTCCCGGTGGCCAGCATGTCCACTTCCCCGGCCGTGAACCAGCCCGCCGCCGCGTATTCGCCCAACCGTTCGCGCGTCAGGCGCTGTTCGGCGCGGCGCAGGTAGGCGACCCCGGCTAGGGCCAGGACAAACAGTGGCACCTGGAGCAGGAAATAGAACAGGAAAAAGTCGTCATAGACCAGTGCCATTCCGCCGTTCCAGAACATGTGCCCGACGACGGCGGCGGCCAGGCCGGCGGCAAAAGCAACCAGGATCCTGAGGTTGCCGGGCTTTTTGGCGGCGAGTCCCAGGGCCACGCCGACCGCGGCGGTGAACAGGACGTGGGCGAACGGGGAGAACAGTCCGCGCAGCACAAAGACGAACCCGAGCTGCAGCCCAACGCCCCCGGTTTCGAAGAGCGCGGCGCTGAAATAGAGAATGTTCTCCGTGAACGCGAAACCAGCGCCAACCATGCCCGCGTAAACGATGCCGTCCAGCGGACCGTCGAAGTGGCTGCGCCGCGCAAACACCAGGATCAGCACTCCGAGGCCCTTGGCTGCCTCCTCAACCAGCGGGGCCTGGACCACCGTGGCGACGACGTCCGCCGGAGTCAGCGGCAGCAGCGTCATCAGGACCTCGTTGACCATGGTCCCCAGCGCCAGGGTGATGGCCACGGAGACGCCGGCGCCCCAGAGGAAAGCGAACAGCAGGGCAGCACGCGGCTCCGGTTCCCAGCGGTCAATCCAGAACAGCCCCAGCAGGCAGATGCCCAGCGGAATCAGTGCCAGGACGCCGCACAGAATGAACGCTTCGCTGCCAAGAGCAGCGAAGAGGAAGAACCCCACGAGCACCACCACTACTGCGGCTGCAGTGATGAGCAGCGTGTTGAGCACGCCCGCGCTGCGGCTTCCTGTTGCGGGCGGCACCTGCAGCGGAGCAATGCCATCGGCGGGGTTCTCGGCGGGCAGGCCGGGTTGCGCCGGTGGCCCCGGACTCCCCGCGCCGGGCAGGGACATCATGAGCATTTGCCTGTCATGGACCCAACAATATCGGGGCCGGCCTGCTGTGATAGTTTTGAATGGCATTCGACCTTTAAATCCGTCCTGTGAGGCGGGGAAGGAGGAAGCAGAATATGGATCTTAGTGATCCCCCGCAGGCCGCAGCGCCTGCCCGTACCGTTCTGGCTTCAGCTGATATTGACCGCGCTCTAACGCGCATCGCCCACGAGATCCTCGAGGCGAACAAGGGTGGCACTGACCTTGTGCTGATGGGTATTCCGCGCCGCGGATATCCGCTGGCCCGGCGCCTGGCCGCCAAGATTGCCGCCGCCGATCCCTCCGTGGACGCGGCCGCAATTACCGGCCAGCTCGACGTCACAATGTTCCGTGACGACCTGGCGCACCAGCCCACCCGGCCTCCGTACCCCACCGAGATCCCGGCCAGCGGCATCGACGGCAAAGTGGTTGTACTGGTTGACGACGTCCTCTACTCCGGCCGCACCATCCGCGCCGCCCTCGACGCGCTTGTCGACCTGGGGCGCCCGCGTGCCGTGCGCCTGGCTGTCCTGGTTGACCGCGGCCACCGTGAACTCCCGATCCGCGCAGACCACGTGGGCAAGAACCTGCCCACCGCGGCCGTGGAAAAGGTCCGGGTCCGTCTCACTGAGACCGATAATTCCGCCGCAGACGAAGTCGTGATCGAAGGCACTGTATGAAGCACCTGCTCTCCACCCTGGACCTCTCGCACCAGGACGCCATTTCTATTCTGGATACCGCGGAGGCCATGGCCGCAGTAGGGGAGCGGGAAGTGAAAAAACTCCCTGCCCTGCGCGGACGGACAGTCGTGAACCTGTTCTTTGAAGACTCCACCCGCACCCGGATTTCCTTTGAGGCCGCGGCGAAGAGGCTCTCCGCCGATGTCATTAACTTCTCGGCCAAGGGTTCCTCGGTCTCCAAGGGCGAATCGCTCAAGGACACCGCCCAGACCCTGGCCGCGATCGGTGCCGACGCCGTCGTCATCCGGCACGGAGCCTCCGGCGCCCCGGCCCGGCTGGCGAACTCCGGGTGGATCGACGCCGCTGTGCTGAACGCCGGCGACGGAACACATGAACATCCCACCCAGGCCCTGCTGGATGCCTTCACCATGCGCCGGCACTGGGCCCGGCTCCATGGCACCGCGTCCCAGGGGACCGATCTTTCCGGCATGCACGTGGCGATCGTCGGAGACATCCTGCATTCGCGTGTAGCCCGCTCGGATCTCTGGCTGCTTCGGACGCTCGGCGCGGACGTGACACTGGTGGCCCCGCCCACGCTGCTGCCCTTCGGCGTCGAATCCTGGCCCTGCAAGGTCAGCTACTCCCTCGATGAAACCCTGGAGACCCGGCCCGACGCCGTGATGATGCTACGCGTCCAGGCCGAGCGGATGCACTCCGCGTTCTTCCCGACTGTCCGGGAATACTCCCGCCGCTGGGGCTTCGACGACGTACGCCTGGACCGGCTGGATGCCCTCGGCCTGGACGACACCATCCTGATGCACCCCGGTCCCATGAACCGCGGCCTGGAGATATCCTCCCGCGCCGCCGACTCGCCGCGCTCGACCGTCCTGGACCAGGTCAGCAACGGCGTCTCCGTCCGGATGGCGGCCCTTTACCTTCTGCTCTCCGGCGAGGGCACCTCCCAGCGCACCCCACAGGAAGTGGTCTCACAGTGACTATTGCAACACCCGCACCCGCCGCCCAGCCGGCCCTGTCTCCGAACGGCACGTACCTGATCCGCGGAGCGTCGCTGCTCGGCGAAGAACAGGCTGACCTCCTGATCCGGGACGGACTGATCGCCGCTGTCGGCCAGGGCCTCGAGGCCCCCGAGGATGCCATGGTCATCGACGCCGCGGGCCTGGTGGCCCTGCCCGGCATGGTTGACCTGCACACGCATCTCCGCGAACCGGGCCGCGAAGACGCCGAAACGGTGGAGACGGGCACCCGCGCCGCCGCGCTTGGCGGGTTCACCGCTGTCCATGCCATGGCCAACTCCAACCCCGTCGCGGACACCGCCGGCGTCGTGGAACAGGTCTACAGCCTGGGCCTGAAGTCCGGCTGGGTCGACGTCCGCCCGGTCGGGGCCGTCACCGTGGGGCTCAAGGGGGAAATGCTGGCAGAACTCGGTGCCATGGCCGACTCCCGTGCCCAGGTCCGTGTCTTCTCCGACGACGGCATGTGCGTCCACGACCCGATCCTGATGCGCCGTTCACTCGAATATGTGAAGGCGTTCGACGGCGTGATCGCCCAGCACGCCCAGGAACCGCGGATGACCGACGGCGCCCAGATGCACGAAGGCGACGTGAGCGCCGTCCTCGGCCTGCCCGGCTGGCCGGCCGTCGCCGAGGAATCCATCATTGCCCGCGACGTCCTGCTGGCCCAGCACACCGGATCCCGCCTGCACGTCTGCCACGTGTCGACCGCCGGGTCCGTGGAAATCATCCGCTGGGCGAAGGAACGCGGCATCAACGTCACTGCCGAGGTGACCCCACACCACCTGCTGCTGACCGACGAAGCCGTGCGCAGCTACGACCCGGTGTACAAGGTCAATCCGCCGCTGCGCACGGAATCCGACGTCCAGGCACTGCGCCGGGGCCTGGCCGACGGGACGATCGACATCGTCGGCACCGATCACGCTCCGCATCCCAGCGAGCACAAGGAATGCGAGTGGGCGCAGGCTGCCATGGGCATGACCGGCCTGGAAACGGCCCTTTCCGTGGTCCAGGCAACCATGATCGAGACCGGACTGATGACGTGGGCTGACTTTGCCAGGGTAACCTCCGCCGCCCCCGCGGTGATCGGCCGTGTGGCGACTCAGGGAAGGCCGCTCGAAGCGGGCGAACCGGCCAACGTCATATTGGTTGACCCGGCTGCGCGCCGGATGGTGGACCCCCATAAGATGGCAACCATGGGCAGGAACAGTCCGTTTGCGGGGCTCGAACTGCCCGGCGTGGTCCGGACCACGTTCTTTGCCGGCCACCCCACCGTCCTGGACGGAGCATTGAACACGCCGCGCGCCGCGGCTGCTGAGGAGACACCATGGATTGGCTGATCTTCCTTCTCGGTGCCCTGGCGGCCACCGCACTCCTGCTTGGACTGTTCGCGGCAGGCTGGCGCGGCCGCCGCCGCCGGCAATCGGACGTTCCACGGCCGCGGCCGCTGCCCGATGACCTGGAGATGCCCCGATTCCAGGCCGAGGGACAGTACGTGGCCACCACTTCGGCAGGCGACTGGCTGGACCGGGTCGCTGTGTATGGACTCGGTGTGAAATCCACGGCAACCGCCGCCGTCTTCCCGGAGGGCCTCTTTTTCGCCCGCACCGGCGCCCCCGATGTCTGGATTGACCGCGCCGACCTGCGCGGAGTCCGGCTTGAACGCGGCATGGCAGGCAAATTCGTGGAAAAGGACGGCCTGGTCATGGTGACCTGGCAGCTCGGCCCCAAAACTGTCGACACCGGGTTCCGTACCCGGGCAGCCGACCACAAGACCCCCCTGTTTTCGGCGATCAAGACGCTGCTGCCGGAATCATCTGCAACATCTAGCGAGGAACAACTGTGACAGTGAACCAAACCCCCGCCCCGACCACAGCTGTCCTCATGCTGGAGGACGGCCGCAGCTTCCGCGGGCGCAGCTACGGAGCCACCGGAACGGCCCTGGGTGAGGCGGTCTTCGCCACCGGCATGACCGGCTACCAGGAGACCATCACCGATCCCTCCTACGCCCGCCAGCTGGTCGTCCAGACGGCACCGCACATCGGCAACACCGGTGTAAACGACGACGACGCCGAGTCCCGCCGCATCTGGGTCGCCGGGTACATCGTCCGCGACGCCGCCCGCAGGCCCTCGAACTGGCGTTCCGAACGGACCCTGGACGAGGAGCTCACCGTTCAGGGCGTCGTCGGCATCTCTGGAGTCGACACCCGGGCCATCACCCGGCACCTGCGCGAACGCGGCGCGATGAAGGCCGGAATCTTCTCCGGGGACGCTGCCGCCCGCACCGATGCCGAGCTGCTCGCAGACGTGCAGGCCCAGGAATCCATGGCCGGCGCCCGGCTGGCCGAGGAAGTCAGCATTGACGCGGCCTATGTCGTGGAACCCTCCGCCCACGGGTGGGACGGGGAGCCGCTGTTCACCGTCGCCGCCCTGGACCTGGGCATCAAGTCCATGACCCCGGTGCGCTTCGCTGAACGCGGAGTGCGCGTGCACGTCCTGCCCGCCTCGGCGACCCTCGCGGACGTCCAGGCAGTGAACCCGGACGGCGTGTTTATGTCCAACGGCCCCGGCGACCCCGCCACGGCTGACGACCAGGTCAAGCTGCTGCGCGAGGTCCTGGACTCCGGGGTGCCGTTCTTCGGCATTTGCTTCGGCAACCAGATCCTCGGCCGCGCGCTGGGCTTTGGCACCTACAAGCTGCCCTACGGCCACCGCGGCATCAACCAGCCCGTCCTGGACCGGCGCACCGGCAAGGTCGAAATCACCAGCCAGAACCATGGCTTCGACGTCGACGCCCCGCTCGACGGCCCGGTGACCGCTCCCGAAGCCCGCTACGGGCAGGTGGAAGTCAGCCACATCAGCCTCAATGACAACGTGGTGGAAGGCCTGGCCTGCTTGGACATCCCGGCCTTCTCCGTCCAGTACCACCCCGAAGCCGCCGCCGGCCCGCACGACTCCGCCTACCTCTTCGACCGCTTCGTCGACCTGATGGCCACCAGCAAGAACAAGGAATCCAACTAATGCCCCGCAGAACCGATCTCAAGTCCGTCCTGGTGATCGGCTCCGGTCCGATCGTTATTGGCCAGGCCGCCGAATTCGACTACTCAGGCACGCAGGCACTGCGTGTGCTCAAGGAGGAAGGCCTGCGGGTCATCCTGGTCAACTCCAACCCGGCCACCATCATGACCGACCCGGAGTTCGCCGACGCCACGTACGTTGAGCCGATCACCCCCGAGGTGGTCGAGAAGATCATCGCCAAGGAACGCCCCGATGCCGTTCTGCCGACCCTGGGCGGACAGACCGCGCTGAACACCGCGATCGCCCTGGACAAGAACGGCGTGCTGGCGAAGTACAACGTTGAACTGATCGGCGCCAACATCGAAGCCATCGAGCTCGGTGAGGACCGCGAGAAGTTCAAGGGCGTCGTCGAACGCTGCGGCGCCGAATCGGCCGAGTCGATCATCGTCCACACCATGGATGAAGCCTTCGCAGCCGCTGAAACCCTCGGCTACCCGATGGTGGTCCGTCCGTCCTTCACCATGGGTGGACTCGGCTCCGGCCTGGCGTACAACGCCGAAGACCTGCGCCGCATCGCCGGTGCCGGCATCCAGTACAGCCCGACCTCTGAGGTGCTGCTCGAAGAGAGCATCCTCGGCTGGAAGGAATACGAGCTGGAAATGATGCGGGACAAGAACGACAACGTGGTTGTCGTCTGCTCCATCGAGAACTTCGACCCGGTGGGCGTGCACACCGGCGACTCCATCACCGTGGCTCCGGCCATGACGCTGACCGACCGCGAGTACCAGAAGCTGCGCGACATCGCGATCGCGGTCATCCGCGAGGTCGGCGTCGACACCGGCGGCTGCAACATCCAGTTCGCGATCGAACCGGACACCGGCCGCGTCGTCGTGATTGAAATGAACCCCCGCGTCTCGCGCTCCTCGGCCCTGGCCTCGAAGGCCACCGGCTTCGCGATCGCCAAGATCGCCACCAAGCTTTCGCTGGGCTACACGCTGGATGAAATCCCGAACGACATCACCAAGAAGACCCCGGCGTCCTTCGAACCGACCCTGGACTACGTAGTGGTGAAGGTTCCGCGCTTCGCGTTCGAGAAGTTCCCGGCCGCCGATCCGACGCTGACCACCACCATGAAGTCGGTCGGCGAAGCCATGGCCATCGGCCGCAACTTCTCAGAGGCGCTGCAGAAGGCACTGCGGTCCCTGGAACAGAAGGGCTCCCAGCTCACCTTCGACCCGGTGGATCCCGCTGCGGTCCCCGGCCTCATCGAAGCCGCCAAGCGTCCGACCACCGAACGCCTGGCCCAGGTCCAGCAGGCCCTGCTGGGCGGTGCCACCAACGAGCAGCTCTATGCTGCCACCGGCATCGACCCGTGGTACCTGGACCAGCTCGAACTGATCAACGAGGTCGCCGAGGAAATCCGCAGCGCCCCGCAGCTGACAGAGGACGTCCTGCGGCTGGCCAAGCGGCACGGCTTCTCTGACGAGCAGATCGGCCAGCTGACCAAGCAGTCCGAGTCCGTGATCCGCGGCGTCCGGCACGTGCTGGGCATCCGCCCGGTCTACAAGACGGTGGACACCTGCGCCGCCGAATTCGCCGCGTACACCCCGTACCACTACTCCTCCTACGACGAGGAAGATGAGGTCGGCATGCACGCCAAGCCGTCCGTGATCATCCTCGGTTCCGGTCCGAACCGGATTGGGCAGGGCATCGAGTTCGACTACTCCTGCGTCCACGCGACCATGGCTCTGCGTGAAGCCGGCCACGAGACCGTGATGATCAACTGCAACCCGGAGACCGTGTCCACGGATTACGACATCTCCGACCGGCTGTACTTTGAACCGCTGACGCTCGAAGACGTGCTCGAAGTCATCCACGCGGAACAGCGCACCGGCGGCGTGCTGGGCGTCTTCGTCCAGCTCGGCGGCCAGACCCCGCTGAAGCTGGCCCAGGCCCTGGCTGATGCCGGCATCCCGATCCTGGGCACCTCCCCGGAAGCGATCGACCTGGCTGAACACCGCGGCGCCTTCCAGCGCGTGCTCGATGAGGGCGGCCTCATCGCCCCGAAGAACGGCACTGCCGTGTCCTTCGACGACGCGAAGAAGATCGCCGACGAGATCGGCTATCCCGTCCTGGTCCGCCCGTCCTACGTGCTCGGCGGCCGCGGCATGGAAATCGTCTACGACGAAGCCAATCTCTCGCGCTACATCGCCAACGCCACGGAAATTACCCCGGACCACCCCGTCCTGGTGGACCGTTTCCTGGAAGACGCGATCGAGATCGACGTCGACGCCCTCTTTGACGGCACCGACCTGTACGTCGGCGGCATCATGGAGCACATCGAGGAAGCCGGCATCCACTCCGGTGACTCCTCCTGTGTGCTGCCTCCGATCACCCTTGGTACTGATGTGATCGACCGTGTCGTTGAAGCCACCCGGGCCATCGCCTCCGGCGTCGGCGTGCGCGGCCTGATCAATATCCAGTTCGCCCTGGCCTCAGACGTGCTGTACGTGATCGAAGCGAACCCGCGGGCCTCGCGCACCGTCCCGTTTGTCTCCAAGGCCACTGGCGTGCAGCTGGCCAAGGCCGCAGCCCTGATCGGCACCGGCACCTCCATCGCGGACCTGCGGACCGCCGGGAAGCTGAAGGCCACCGGTGACGGGTCGGCCCTGCCGCTGGACGCCCCCGTGGCGGTCAAGGAAGCCGTGCTGCCGTTCAGCCGGTTCCGCACCCCCGAAGGCACCGTCGTCGACTCCCTGCTCGGCCCGGAAATGCGTTCCACCGGCGAGGTCATGGGCATCGACAAGTACTTCGACACCGCGTTTGCGAAGTCCCAGGCCGCCGCCAACTCGGCGCTGCCCACCTCCGGAAAGATCTTCGTTTCGGTCGCCAACCGGGACAAGCGCTCGATCATCATGCCGGTCAAGCTGATGGTGGACCTCGGCTTCGAGATCCTCTCCACCGGCGGTACCGCCGATGTGCTGCGCCGGAACGGCATCCAGGCAACAACTGTCCGCAAGGTCGGTGAAGGCAGCGGGCCCGACGGCGAAGGCACCGTGGTGGACCTGATCACTGCAGGCGACATCAACATGGTGATCAACACTCCCTCCGGCGGACAGGCCCGTGGAGACGGCTACGAAATCCGTGCCGCGGCCACCTCGATCGGTTGCCCGGTCATGACCACCGTGTCCGAGTTCGGTGCGGCCGTCCAGGCAATCGAAGCCATGCGCTCCTACGAGTGGGATGTCTGCTCGCTGCAGGAATACGCCGCCAAGCTTCAGGCCTCCGCCGGTGCCTGAGCAGTCAACCGCTAACGCCGTCCGCAGGCGCGCACCCTTCGGTGCGCGCCTGCGGGCGGCGATGGACGCCCGCGGCCCGCTGTGCGTTGGAATTGATCCGCACCCGGCGCTGCTCGCAGCCTGGGGATTGAACGACGACGCCGCCGGCTTGGAGCGCTTCTCGCTCACGGTCCTCGAGTCCGTGGGGGAGCAGGCTGCCGCCCTGAAACCGCAGGTGGCCCTGTTCGAACGGCACGGCTCAGCCGGTATGGCCGTGCTGGAAAAGCTGCTCGCGGCCTGCACCGCGGCCGGAGTCCTCTCCATTGCCGACGCGAAGCGCGGGGACATCGGCTCCACCATGGCGGCCTATGCCGATGCCTGGCTCCGGGACGGTTCGCCCCTGGCGGCCGACTCGGTAACGCTCAGCCCCTACCTGGGGTTTGAGTCGCTGCGCCCGGCCCTGGACCTGGCTGAGGAAACCGGCAGGGGAGTCTTTGTCCTGGGGCTGACCTCCAACCCGGAAGGTGCCTCCGTGCAGCACGTTGGCACAGACCGGTCGGTCGCGGCCCGCATCGTCGACTCCGCTGCGGCGGAAAACGCCGGAGCCGGAACGCTGGGGTCCACGGGCCTGGTGGTCGGCGCCACCGTCGGAACGGCGCTGGCTGATCTGGGCATCGACCTGGCAGCCGCGAACGCACCAATCCTGGCACCCGGGCTGGGCGCCCAGGGGGCCACCGGCGAGGACCTGCGGAGGACCTTTGGCGCCGCCTACGCGAATGTGCTGGCGACCTCGAGCCGCGACATCCTCAAAGCCGGACCGGATACTGCGTCGCTGCAGGCCGCAGCGGCACGGACGCTGGAAGGACTGCCGCGCGCATAGCGGTGCCGGCGGGGGTTTCCCCGCCGGTATCCGTTGCAAAGCGGGACCCTTGCGGATAGGTTCGGACACTAGCCCAAGTAACCGAAAGACCGCCGGCTGCACCCCCGTGCCTGTGCGGTTCGTCTTCGCCCGGGAGAGTCAATTGAACCTCAAACCACTGACTGAAGCAGAGCGCACCAGGGCGCGGGAAAAGGCCACCGCCGCCCGCACTGTTCGGGCCGAGATCAAGTCCAAAATCAAGTCCGGTGAACTCTCCGTTGAAGAGGTCATCGTCTCGCGTTCCGGCGAGGAAGCTGTGGGCCGGCTGAAGGTGGTCGACCTGCTCCGGGCACTGCCTGGTGTCGGGGAGCGGCGGGCAGCTGGAATAATGGCTACCGTGGGTATCGCCCCCACCCGCCGAGTGCGGGGACTGGGCGTCCACCAGCGCAAGGCGCTGATTGAATTACTGGAGTCCGACTAAGGCTGTTCCGCACACCGCGGCCAGCGGCGTCGGGCCACAACCCTAAACAAGTGAGGTCTACGTGTCGCAACCGCGGCTGACAGTTCTGGCAGGTCCCACCGCCGTTGGCAAAGGCACTGTTTCCACCTATATCCGGGATAATTACCCCGAGGTCTGGCTTTCCGTATCCGCCACAACCCGCGCCCCGCGCCCGGGTGAGGAAAACGGGGTGCATTACTTCTTCGTCACCTCCGAGGAGTTCGACCAGCTCGTTGCCGAAGGGCAGATGCTCGAATGGGCCGTGGTCCACGGCCACAACCGCTACGGGACGCTGCGGCGCACTGTGGAGGCCGCCATGGCCGACGGGCGTTCTGTCCTGCTGGAGATCGATCTGCAGGGCGCACGCCAGGTAAAGAAGTCCATGCCCGAGGCTAATTTCGTGTTCCTGGCCCCGCCGTCGTGGGACGAAATGGTGCGGCGCCTGGTTGGCCGCGGCACCGAAACACCCGAAGAGCAGCAGCAGCGGCTGGAAACCGCTAAACTGGAACTTGCTGCCGAGTCCGAGTTCAATCACACTGTCATCAACGATGACGTTAAGCGGGCTGCAGCAGAGCTCGTATCACTCATGGGGATCAGCCCTCGCCAACGCTAAGCTGCTGTTGCTGAGCCGTAAGTAACTGACCCGCACGAAAAACTTTGGAGATCTTTTGTCTACCCAGCCTGAAGGCATCATCAACCCGCCGATCGACGACCTGCTGACGGCCGCCGATTCCAAGTACGCCCTGGTCATCTACGGTGCCAAGCGTGCCCGCCAGATCAATGCGTACTACTCCCAGCTGCATGAGGGCCTCTTCGAGTACGTTGGCCCGCTGGTCGAAACCAAGCTCAACGAAAAGCCGCTTTCCATCGCACTGCGCGAAATCAACGAGGGCATGCTCGTCGTCCGCGCGAACGAACCCGCCGAATAGCGGAATACCGCGAGGGAGGTAGGGCAGGCGTGCGGATTGTCCTGGGGGTAGGCGGCGGTATCGCCGCCTACAAGGCGGCATCGCTGCTGCGGCTGTTCACTGAGGCCGGGCACAGCGTCCAGGTCATCCCCACGGAAGCCTCTACCCGCTTCGTGGGCGTCGCCACCTGGGAAGCGCTCTCCGGGAAACCGGTGAGCACCTCTGTGTTCGACGCCGTGGATACGGTCAACCATGTCCGGTTGGGCCACGAGGCCGACCTGGTCGTGGTGGCACCGGCCACCGCCGATCTCCTGGCCCGCGCAGCCGCCGGCCTGGCCTCGGACCTGCTGACTAACACGCTCCTGATGGCACACGGTCCGGTGTTTTTCGCGCCGGCCATGCACACAGAGATGTGGAACCACGCGGCCACGCAGGCGAACGTGGCAGTGCTGCGCTCCCGCGGTGCCACCGTGATGGAACCCGCCACCGGCCGCCTTACCGGCAAGGACTCCGGACCGGGCCGCCTGCCGGAGCCTGAAGACATTTTCGCCGCGGCTCTTGCGGCCGCCGGACAGGCTTCGGACGAGGCCGGTTCCTCGGCCGCAGGCAGACTCTCCGGCCAGACCGTTACGGTTACCGCCGGCGGCACGCGCGAACCGCTGGACCCCGTGCGCTTCCTGGGGAACCGATCCTCCGGCAAACAAGGCGCAGCCGTCGCTGAAGCGGCCCTCGCCGCCGGTGCCCGGGTACGTTTTATCGCCGCCCACATGGAGGTTCCGGTACCCGCCGGCGTCGAACTGGTGCAGGTGGAAACCGCGCTGGAACTGCGCGATGCGGTCCATGCGGCCGCCTCCTCCACAGATATCCTCGTGATGTCCGCCGCCGTGGCTGACTTCCGTCCCGGCGAGAACGCCGAGACCAAGATCAAGAAGCGGGACGATGGGACGGACCCCGTGATCACCCTGGTCCGCAACCCCGACATCCTGCACGAGGTTGTCCAGCGACGTGCCGAATCCGACGCCGGAGCTGCTGCTCATCCCTTGGTGATCGTCGGTTTCGCCGCCGAAACCGGTGACGGCAGTGCCTCGGTCCTGGAGTACGGGCGCCGCAAGCTTGAGCGGAAGGGCTGCGATCTGCTGGTACTGAACCAGGTGGGCCGCTCCCTGGTGTTCGGGCAGGACACCACTGAAGTGCGCATCCTCTCCCCGCAGGATGCCCCCGGTTCCGAGCCGACCGCCGTCGCCGGCAGCAAGGCCGACATTGCCCGGCATCTTATTGACCGCATTGCCGAGCGCCTTGACGCGGCAATGCCCTCCGTTTAGCCAGAAGAAGCCAGATGACGCTGCCGTGCCTTACGTTGCTTAGCTTTGCTTTGCGTGCCACGGCAGGTCCCCGGACGGGGACTGTCCCCGGAACGAAGTAGAGTAAACCCGTGACTTCCAGCAATACGCCTGCCCCCGCCGATCCGCGCTCCCTGCGCCTGTTCACCTCCGAGTCCGTGACCGAAGGCCACCCGGACAAAATCTGTGACCAGATCAGCGACGCGATCCTCGACGGCCTGCTCAAAGCCGACCCCGAATCCCGCGTTGCCGTGGAAACCCTGGTGACGACCGGCCTTGTGCACGTCGCCGGCGAAGTCACCACCGAGGGCTACGTCGAGATCCCGCAGCTGGTCCGCGACACCATCCTCGAGATCGGCTACGACTCCTCCGCCAACGGCTTCGACGGGGCCCGCTGCGGTGTTTCCGTTTCGATCGGACAGCAGTCCCCGGAAATCGCCTCCCGCGTCTTCAACTCGGTGGAGAACCGCTCCGGCGGCGCCGTGGATCCGCTCGACGCGCAGGGTGCCGGCGACCAGGGCATTATGTTCGGGTTCGCCAGCGATGAGACCAGCGTGCTGATGCCCACCCCAATCTGGCTGGCGCACCGGCTCTCTGAGCGGCTGACCCAGGTCCGCAAGGACGGGACGCTGCCCTACCTCCGCCCCGACGGCAAAACACAGGTCACCATCGGCTACGACGGCGACCGGCCGGTCTCCGTGGATTCCGTGGTGGTCTCCACCCAGCACGCCGCGGACCTGGACCAGGACCAGCTCCACCAGGACATTATTTCCCAGGTGGTCAAGCCCGTCCTCGGCAGCTGCGACCTCGATACCTCCGGCGTGCGGAACATCATCAACCCCGGCGGTCCGTTCGTGATCGGCGGGCCCGTGGGCGACGCCGGCCTGACCGGACGCAAGATCATCGTTGACACCTACGGCGGCTTCTCCCGCCACGGCGGCGGCGCATTCAGCGGCAAGGATCCCAGCAAGGTTGACCGCTCCGCTGCCTATGCAATGCGCTGGGTCGCCAAGAACGTGGTAGCCGCCGGCCTGGCCCGGCGAGCCGAAATCCAGATCGCCTACGCGATCGGCATGGCACGCCCCGTCGGCATTTACGTGGAGACTTTCGGGACCGAGACCGTGGACCCGATGCGCATTGCCTCTGCCATCAACGAGGTCTTCGACCTGCGCCCGCTGGGCATCATCAATGCACTGGACCTGAAGCGGCCCATCTACCAGAAGACGGCAGCACACGGTCACTTCGGCCGCGAAGAGGAAGGCTTCACCTGGGAGCGCCTCGACAAGGTCGAGGACCTGCGCAGCTACTTCAACGCCTGATTCCCATGGGAGCGCAGCCTGCAGGGCCTGCCCGGGACGGTGAGGGTGTGCAGCTTTCCCTGCTGCATGGGTTTACCCCTCCCGCGGCGCCCGTGGGCAAGGCCCAGCCGGCCTCCCACCTGCCGATCGCGCGGGTGCTGCTGGACTCGCCGCTGCCCCACCTCGACCGTCCCTTTGACTACCTGGTCCCGGCGGAGCGCGACGCCGATGCCCGCCCCGGCGTGCGGGTCAAGGTCCGTTTCGGCGGCCAGGAGCTGCCAGGTTTCCTTACCGCCCGGCTGGAAACCACGGAGACTACTGCCCGGCTGATTTCCCTGGGCAAGGTTGTGTCCCCGGTCCCTGTCCTGAGCCCGGAGGTCCTGCTGCTGGCCGAGGCCCTGGCTGCCCGGTATGCCGGATCTGTCCACGACGTGCTCCGGGTGGCTGTGCCGCCCCGGGTGGCACGGGTGGAGAAGGAGTTCGCCGGCCGCAGTGTGCCGGGATCGGAGGGGCAGGCTGCCGGCCCGGAGACCCAGGAGGGCCCGGAGACCCAGGAGGGCCCGGAAACCCCGAAGACTCCGGAAACCACGCGACCCGCGGCAGAAACTGCACACCGCGCCGAACCGGGCGAAACTGTGGAACCTGCCCACCCCGCAGAACCGGGGGAACCTGTAGAACCCGCCGAACCCAGCCCGTTCCGCCGCTACCCGCTCGGCGCCCGGTTCCTCAGCCATCTTGCCGCGGGCCACAGCCCCCGTGCTGTTCTGTCCTCCCTTCGCGGCTACGGAGCTGACGCCTGGCCGGAGGAGATCGCCGCGGCCGTCGAGGCGACCGTGCTTTCGGGCCGCGGAGCCGTCGTCGTTGTTCCGGACCAAAAGGACCTGGCCCGTGTGATGGCTGCCCTGGAGCACTGCCTTCCCGGTGGCACGGCAGTGCGGCTGACGGCCGAGGACGGGCCGACCCCGCGCTACCGCAGCTTCCTGCAGCTGCTCCACGGGGATGCCACCGTTGCAGTCGGCACGCGCTCCGCGGCCTACGCGCCGGTGGCGAACCTGGGTTTGGTCTGCATCTGGGATGACGCCGATGACCTGCATGCCGAGCAGCGCGCACCGTACCAGCATGCCCGTGACGTGCTGCTGCTGCGGGCCGAGGCTTCCGGTGCCGGGATGCTCGTCGCCTCCCACACGCGCAGCACCGAGGCACAGCGGTTGGTGGAATCCGGCTGGGCCGCGGCCCTTAATGCCGAGCGTTCAGTGATCCGCGATTCAACCCCCCGCGTGATGAGCACTGCCGACACCTTCAACATGGAGCGCGACCCGCTGGCTGCCCGGGCACGGATCCCGCATGCAGCGTGGAAAGCAGCGCAGGACGGACTTAAACGGGGGCCCGTGCTGGTCCAGGTAGCACGGACGGGCTTTTCGCCGGCGCTGTCCTGCCAGGACTGCCGGGAACCGGCCCGGTGCCGCCAGTGCCAGGGGCCGCTGGCCCAGGCTGGCCGCAACGCGCTGCCGGCCTGCCGCTGGTGTGCCCG
>NZ_DALZXY010000058.1:0-22536 GCF_031988865.1 Arthrobacter sp. | reverse complement strand
CGCCGTCACCAGCGCCGCGCCGGCCAGGTCCAGGCGCCCGCCCGCACCCGGCAGCGGCCGGATCCACCGGGCCAGGCAGACCAGCAGCACCAGCCCCACCGGCACGTTGACGTAGAACACCCATGGCCAGCCCGGGCCCGCCGTCAGGACGCCGCCAAGGAGCACACCCAGGGCCGCGCCCGCTCCGCCAAGGCCCGACCAGATCCCCAGCGCGCGGGAGAGTTCATCCCCGCTGAAGGTCCGTGCGATCACTGAGAGTGCTGCCGGGGACATCGCGGCGGCTCCTACCCCCTGAAGCGTCCGCGCAATGAGCAGGACCTCCGGCCCTGCCGCCAGGCCCGCGAACAGCGACGCCGCGGTAAACAGGCCAAGTCCGGCCAGCACCACCCGGCGGGGGCCGACGATGTCCGCAACTTTTCCGCCCAGCAGCATCAGTCCGCCGAACACAAGGGCGTAGATGCTCGCCACCCAGGCCAGACCGGCCCGGTCCAGGCCCAGATCGGCCTGCATGGCAGGCAGTGCGATGGCAACAACGGTGACGTCCACGATCAGCATCAGCTGGGCCACGCCCAACAGCCACAAAGTCCGCCAGCGCCGCGGTGAACCGGCTGGGACCGGCCCCGAAGCGGCTGCAGGCTTCTGCTCTGGTCCCGCCCCTGATTTCGGTTCTGAGTTGTCGAAGGAACCCATCTCAAACACCTTCTCAGCATGTTGGATTGGAATGCACGACCAACGTAACTCGAACACTGGTGTTCGACAAGAGGTTTTGGGAAGAGCAGCCGCGTGGTGGACTGCCGCTCCGGTACGGTTACCCCGCGAGCGCAGCCAGGGTGGTGTTTCGCACCAGCTCCGGCGCTTCATCGGCCGTGATCTCGCCGCGGTGCACGGCGGCGGAGGCGCCATGCAGGATGGCCTGGATCACACTAACCTGCCATTCGATGGGCATCCCGGCATCGAAGCTGCCGCGCGCCCTGCCGCGTTCGAGCAGCAACCGGACCCGCTCCGCAGGCTGGTCGTGGGCGTGCCTCATCTCTTCCGGCGGCATCACACCGGACGCCGCCACAACCAGGGCGCCGAACCGGTGGGTTAGGTGCCAGGTCATCTCCAGCAGCCGCCCGAGTGCCTCGCGCGGATCGCCGTCGAAATCCACTCCGGCCAGCGCCTTCTCCGTCTGTGCGATAGCCCGGTCGGCCACCTCCCGGACCAGTACTGCCCGGGTAGCGAAGTGGCCATAGAGCGTGACCCTGCCCACGCCGGCAACCTTCGCGATCTCACTCACGCTGGCGTCCGGATTAACGGCCAGCAACCGGGTAGCCGCCTCGACGATCGCCTCGATGTTCCGGCGCGCATCAGCCCGCTTGCCTGCCTCCGGCACGGCACCCGGGGGCACTCCCGGGGCGGCTTCAGCTCCAGTCATCCGGCTACCTCCCAAGGTGGACAGTCGTGAACATGTTAACCCGGGGTGCAGAGAGCGGTGCTGCGCCCGGCAGCCCAGGCATGCGAAAGGCCGGCAGGAAGCCCATGGGGGGATGCTTCCTGCCGGCCGGTTCAGCGGCGCGCCGCACGGCGCGGATCAGATGTTGCTAGTCGGCAACAATTCGTTTGTCCTGCACCCGCAGGCGTTCGCCGAGGAAGCCGCCGGCCGCGGTGATCAGCGCAATGAGCACGAGGATCAAGGCGGCGCCCCAGGACTGGTTGCCGGAGAAACCGAGCATCGCGGTGGCCAGCAGCGGCATGAATCCACTGGTGGCGCCGGCGATGTTGTAGCCAAGGGCCACACCGGAGTAGCGCAGTTTCGGCGGGAACAGTTCGGTCAGCAGGGCGCCGTTGACGGCGTAGGCCACAGCAATGAGGACAATGCCGAGCGTGATGGCCAGGGTGATCAGCAGCGGGGACTTCGTGTCCACCATGGCGAAGAGCGGGAAGGCAGCGGCAGCAGTCAGGATGCCGCCCCACATGGTGACCTTGCCCGGGCCGATCTTCTCCGACAGGCGGCCCATGGCCACGGTGACGAAGATCTGCGCGACGGCAGCAATCAGCGTCGCGTTCACCATGACCTGGCGGTCCACTCCGAGGGTGTTGGAACCGTAGCTGACCACGAAGGTGGTGATCATGTAGAAGCCGCCGACACCCAGGAGGGCTGCCATGATCGCAACGACGAGGCGTCCGCCCGCGTGGCGGAAGACATCGAGGGCGGGAACCTTGGAGGTTTCCTCCTGCGCGACGAGGTCCTTGAAGATCGGGGATTCCTCGACCTTGATGCGGATCCAGAGGGCGATCAGCAGCAGCGGGAACGCCAGCAGGAACGGAATGCGCCAGCCCCAGGCGTCAAAGGTCTCGGACGGAAGGAGAAGCACCAGCGAGAACGCCGCCGAGGACAGCAGGGTACCCACCGGCGAACCGACCTGCACCAGGGCGGCAAACCGGCCGCGCTTTTCCACCGGCGCATGTTCGATCGCCATGGTCACGGCGCCGCCCCATTCGCCGCCGACGGCCAGCCCCTGGACCAGGCGGAGGACCGCCAGCAGGATCGGAGCAGCAAGCCCGATTGACCCGAAGTCCGGCAGGAAGCCGATGAGGCCCGTGGCGATGCCGATCATCACGATCGTGGTCAACAGGGCCGGCCGGCGGCCGAAGCGGTCACCGATGTAGCCGAACAGGACAGCACCAAGAGGCCGGGCGGCGAAGCCGACGCCGAAGGTGGCGAAGGAGGCCAGGAGGGCTGCCGTGGGATCCATGGTGGTGAAGAAGAGCCGGTTGAAGACCAGCGCCGCGGCCGTGCCGAAGAGGTAGTAGTCATACCATTCCAGCGCGGTGCCGACGAAGGATGCCCGGGCAATAGTGCCCGCGTCCTTGCCGGAGATGGTCACGGGTGCACCGCGGTCCCCCGGCTTGGTTTTGGTTTCAGTCACGAGTGGTGCCTTTCAGGGTGGCCGCTGCCGCAGTAAGTGAAGGAAATGGGATGCGGTCCGTGTGTGGGAGGTCTCTTCCTGAGCGTAGTCAGGCGGCAATTCCACAAACAATGACAAAATTCACCCACCTTTCACCCAAAACTTGGGCATTTAGACAGGCCGGGGAAAATCGGGGAGGGTGCTTAGGGCTATCAGGGCCCGGGTTGCCTGGCCCGGAATAGCCAGGTCCAGGCCGATGACCTGCTGCAGCGAGTGCAGCCGGTTAACCACGGTATTGCGGTGGCAGTAGAGCTCTTCCGAGGTGTGTTTGATGGAGCCGGTACGGGCATAGCTTTCGGCGACCTGCAGCAGGCGCTGCCGCTCGTGGTCGGAGCAGCCGGCCATCGCCGCATGCACGCCTGCGCAGAAGCCGGGCAGCGTCTGCTCCAGCAGTTCCGCGGCAATCCGCATCCAGGCCTCGTCCATGGTCTGCAGTCCGCTGGCACCGCTGCGGGCCAGCACCAGGGCCGACGCCGCGGCCCCGGGTACCGCAGTGAGGCCGGGGACGTCCTGCACGTATCCCGCGGCGAACGGCGGCGGCTCCTCCAGCCAGGTGTGCCCGCGCCGCTGGACGCGGAAAACGTAGAGAACACCGGCCCGTTCGTAGGCGTGGAACCTGCGGTCGCTGAGGAACGCCCGCTGGGCTTCGGGGACCGCGTCCCCAATCACGGCCAGCGCTTCAAAGCTGTCGGCCGGCTTGACCCCCAGCCCCGCGGCCAGGTCCTCGATGTCCTGCTCCGACTTCGGCTCCCCGGTAAACAGGCGGGAAATCAGCCGCTGGCGGTAAAGCTGCTTGTCCCGCGCCAACAGAGCCTCGGCTTCGACGAAGGACTGCTGGATGCTGGAGACGTATCCTTCCACCACGTCCATAACCCGGTCCATGTTGGAGACCAGCACCGTGACGCCGTCGCCGTGCGCCACACGCTCCAGCCCTTTCCAGAGCACCCGGAAATCGTTGCGCACGGCCTCGAGGAAGGAGTTCAGCGGTACCCCCTGGGCGGCCCGGCGGGAAGCAACATCCCGGGGGAGGTTTCGGAGGTCGGGCGGGAGTTCAAGCCCGGCCATTTGGTACAGGAACATGTCCATGGTGTCCACGGCGGTCTGGTACACGTCCTCTTCCGGCACCCGTGCGTCGTCGTAGGAGACCGCCTCGAACCGGCTGAGGAAGTCACTTACCAGGGTGTCCCGCTGGATCCAGAGCCGCTGGATGAGGTCTTCCCACTGCTGGCCGGTGGAATGCTGGAGGGGAAGGCTGCGGGAGGACAGGGCGAATACCGCCCCGGGAGTCTCAGTCATGCCCGCAACTTTATTGATCTGCATAATTCAAGCGCCAATTGTGGCGGCTAATGTCCATTGAGTGAGACATTTAGCCATAGTTGAATGGTTTTGACCCTGGCCCCTTCTGCCTTTTCTCCACACCCTGTCCGGGGACGGAACCGACGTTTAGGAATTCATGCTCGCCGACCTGACGATCACCAACGCCCATGTGCTCACCCAGGACCCCACGCATCCGGGTGCACGCACCCTGGTCATCCACGGGGGCCGGATTCTGGCGGTGGATCCCGGGCAGGACATCCCGTCCAGGCAGGTTCTCGATGCCGGCGGGCTGACCGTGGTGCCTGGCTTCAACGACGTCCACAGCCACAGTGTGTGGTTCGGACTGGGACTGATGGAAACCGCCCTGGGATCCGCCCGGTCAGCAGCTGAGGTCTACGACGCCGTTGCCCGGGCGGCGGCGGAGCTCGGGCCCGGCGAATGGGTTATCGCGTCCGGTTTCAGTCCCCTGTTGCTGGAGGGTGTGCAGCCGGACCGGGACTCCCTGGATGCCGCGTCCGGTGGACGGCCCGTGTGGATCAAGCATTCGTCCGGCCATGCCTGCACGCTCAACGGGGCAGCGCTGGCCCTGATTGGGCGCCAGACGGACCTTAACGAGGAGGTCGACGGCGGCATTGTGGTCCGCGACGATGCCGGCAAGCCCACCGGCCTCCTCGAGGAAAACGCGATGCGCCTGGTCCAGGACCTGATGCTGCCTTACCCGCTGGAAACCATCGAACGGGCCTTGGACCTCGCGACCGCGCACTACCTCACGGAGGGCATCACGTCCGTCACGGACGCCGGGATCGCCGGCGGCTGGATCGGCCATTCCCCCCGCGAGTTCGCGGCCTACCAGTCGGCCCGGGACAAGGGGCTGCTGCGGGTCCGCATGCAGCCTATGTTGGTCCTCGATGCCCTGCGGCAGCTCTCCGGACATGCCGATGACCCCGAGGGGCTGGGACTCGAAGCCGGCATCCGTTCCGGGCTCGGCGACGACTGGCTGCGGCTGGGTCCGGTCAAGATCTTCAGCGACGGCTCGCTGCTCGGCAGCACGGCATACATGTCCGAGGACTACGTCGGCTGCGTGCACAATCACGGCTACCTGCAGATGGACGCCGCGCAGCTGAGGTCCTCGGCCCTGGCCGCATACCGGGCCGGCTGGCCGATCGCCATGCACGCCATTGGGGACGCCGCCGTGGACCACGCGATCGGCATCATCACCGAAGCCCAGGACACCTACGGACCCAACTGCTCCCCCAACCGGATCGAACACGGCGGCGTGGTCCGTCCCGAACAGCTGGACCGCATTGCCGCTGCGGGGATCGTGCTGGTCCCCCAGCCGCACTTCATTACCGAGTTCGGCGACGGCATGGCCGAACTGCTCGGCCCGGAACGGACCGGCTGGTCCTACCCCGCCGCCAGCGTACTCAGCCGCGGGGCCGTGCTCCCCGGCAGTTCGGACCGCCCGGTCTCGAACGGACGCCCGCTGGATGTAATGCAGTCCTTCGTCGAGCGGCTCACGCCGTCGGGCCGGACCTACGGCGCGGCCGAGCGTATTTCCGCCCGGGAAGCCCTGGCCGCGTACACCACCGGTTCGGCCGCTGCCACCGGGACGGCCGGCACCAAGGGACAGCTCTCCCCCGGCATGCTCGCGGACCTGGTGTTCCTGGACCAGGATCCGACCGCCGTCGAGCCGCACCGCATTGGCGCTACCGTGGTGCTCGGCACCATGGTTGGCGGAGAGCTCCGGTTCCGGCACCCCGATTTCCAGCCCGCAGCAGACTGACCGCAAAGGACATCCCATGAGCACCACCAGCACCGGCTTCCTCGCCGATTTCGCCGTTATGTCCAGCTTCGGAGCGACCGCGGGCGGCGGCGTGGACCGCCAGGCCGGCACCCCGGAGGACCACGCCACGCGTGCCTGGTTCAGCACCTGGCTGGCCGGGCACGGACTCCGCGAAGCGGTGGACGCTGCCGGAAACCAGTTCGGCCTGGCGGAACTGATCCCCGGTGCGCCGTGGGTGCTGCTCGGTTCCCATCTGGATTCCCAGCCGCTGGCGGGCCGGTACGACGGCGCCTACGGAGTCCTCGCTGCCGCGCACGCTGTGGTGCGGGCTGCTGCAGCCGTGGAGTCGGGCGAACTCACTCCGGTGTTCAACCTCGCCGTAGTGAACTGGTTCAACGAGGAGGGCAGCCGGTTCACCCCCAGCATGATGGGCAGCGGCGTCTTCACCGGCAAGCTGCCGCTGGAAACCGCGCTGGCCACACAGGACCAGGCCGGAGCCACGGTGGCTGAGGCCCTGTCAGCCGGCCCCTCGGCGTCGGACTCCGCGCCCTGGCTCGGCAGCATTGCCCGCTACGCGGAAATCCACATCGAGCAGGGAAAAATCCTTGAGGAGCAGGGCATCCAGGTCGGAATTGTGGACCGCACCTGGGCCGCGGCCAAGTACCTGGTGACCGTGAACGGGGACCAGTCACACACCGGTTCCACCCGGATGCCGGACCGCCGCGACGCACTGTACGGGGCGGCGCTGGTCATTGCGGCCGCGCGGGAACTGACCGAGGAGTTCGAGCCCGGCCTGCTGCACAGCTCCGTCTCGCAGCTGCAGGTGCTGCCGAACTCGCCGGTGACCATCGCCCGGCAGACAGTCATGAACCTGGACCTGCGTTCCCCGGACGAATCGGTACTGGCCCGGGCCATGGACCTGCTCGGGAAGCGGATTGCGGAGGCGGAAGCCCGCTCCCGGACCGAGGTGTCCCTGGCCCTGACCCACCAGTGGGGGTTGAACCCCTATCAGCCGGCCGGCGTGCGGCTGGGCCGGGCAGCGGCCGATGCCCTGGGCTTCAGCCACATGGACATCATGACCGTGGCCGGGCACGACTCCACCAATCTCAAGGACCATGTGCCCACCGTGATGCTTTTCGTGCCCAGTGTGGACGGCATTTCGCACAATGAAGCGGAGTTCACCCGGGATGAGGACGCCGTGCGCGGCGTTGAGCTGCTGACCGAGGTGGCCCGCCGGCTGGTGCGCGGAGACGCCGTGGAGGACTAGTCCTCACCTGCCGCCGCCCGGGGTCCCGGCGTAGACTCGCCGCAGCCTGCGAGAGGAAGCCAGCCATGCTCGATCCACACCAGCCTGCGTGGTGGACCCGCGCCGTCGTCTACCAGATCTATCCGCGCAGCTTCGCCGATGGCAGCGGGAACGGCATCGGTGACCTGGTAGGCATTCTGGCTCACCTGGACTATCTGCAGGAGCTGGGAGTGGACGTTATTTGGCTGTCCCCGGTCCATGAATCCCCGCAGCGGGACAATGGCTACGACATTTCCAACTACCGGAGGATCGACCGGCTTTTCGGCACCGAGGAGGACTTCGAGGAGCTGCTGGGCCAGATGCACGTCCGCGGGATGAAGCTCGTGATGGACTTGGTGGTCAACCACACCTCCAGCGAACATCCCGCGTTCAAACAGGCACGGCAGTCGCGGGAGAACCCGTACCGCGACTGGTTCTGGTGGCGGGACGCGCGGCCGGGTTTCGAGCCCGGGGAACCCGGTGCCGAACCGAACAACTGGGGATCGTTCTTTGGCGGTCCGGCCTGGACCTTCGACCCGGACACCGGGCAGTACTACCTGCACCTCTTCACCCCGCACCAGCCGGACCTGAACTGGGAGAACCCGAAAGTCCGGCACGAGGTCTACGACTCCATGCGCTGGTGGCTGGACCGCGGCGTCGACGGATTCCGGATGGACGTCATCAATTTCATCTCCAAGGACCTCGCCCTGCCTGACGGTCTGGTGGAGCCTGGCAGCGTCTGGGGAGACGGCTCCCCTTCTTTCACGAACGGGCCGCGGATCCACGAGTTCCTGCAGGAGATGCGGCGGGAAGTCTTCGGCGGGCGCGACGGCGATTTCCTCACCGTCGGTGAAACCCCCGGCGCCACGGTGGACCAGGCCCTGCTCTACACCGACCCCTACCGGGCGGAGCTGGACATGGTCTTCCAGTTCGAACACGTGAACGTTGACCAGATCGGCGGCCGGAAATGGAACTACCGCCCGCTCAGTCTGCCGGATCTGAAGACCTCCTGGAACCGGTGGCAGCGCGGCCTGGCCGACCGCGGCTGGAACAGCCTCTACCTCAGCAACCACGACCAGCCCCGGCACGTCTCCAGGTTTGGCAACGACGGCGCCTACCGGTATGAATCCGCCACCCTCTGGGCCACGCTGCTGCACCTGCAGCGCGGCACACCCTACGTTTACCAGGGCGAGGAGATCGGCATGACGAACGCCGGGTTCACCTCCATCGAGCAGTACCAGGACGTGGAATCGCTGAACTTCTACGCCGAGGCCACGGCCCAGGGCATGCACCCCGACGACGCCTTGGAGGCGCTGCGCGCGATGAGCCGGGACAACGCGCGCACCCCGATGCAGTGGACCGCCGGCCCGAATGCCGGCTTCACCACGGGAGAGCCGTGGCTCCAGGTCAACCCGAACCATACGGAGATCAACGCCGACGCCGACCGGGCGGCGGACAAATCGGTCTTCCGGTACTACCAGGAGCTCATCCGGCTGCGGCATACCGAGGAAGTTGTGGCGCTCGGCGATTTCCAGCTCGAGGACCCGGACCATCCGCATCTGTTTGCCTTCCGCCGCACGCTCGGCGGCACAAACTGGACCATCCTGGCCAATGTCTCCGGCGGGGAGCTGCCACTGCCGGCCGGGCTGGCGGCCGGTGGCCGGCTGGTGCTCGGCAACTATGCAGAGTCCGGGGATGTAGATGTGCTGCGCCCGTGGGAGGCCCGGGTGCTGGATACTTCGGAAACGGCCGGCGGTCAGGGTCTGGCCGGGCGCCAGGGAACGGCCAGCGGCTAGGGTCGAAGCAACAGTGCCGCCGAAAGACCCCGTACTGAAAGGACGCACCATGCCCAACGCCTCCGTCCCCACGATCACGCTCCGCAACGGACTTGAGCTGCCCGCCATCGGCATGGGCACCTGGCCCATGGACAACACCCAGACGGCCGACGCCGTGGCCACCGCCGTCGAGGTGGGGTACCGCCTTTTCGATACCGCGGAGAATTACGGCAACGAAGCCGGCGTGGGCGAGGGGCTGCGGCGCAGCGGCATCGCGCGCGGTGACGTGGTCCTAACGACCAAGTTCAACAAGCAGTGGCACGGCCGCAAAGGCGTCCGGGAAGCGTTTACTGTTTCCGCGGAGAAGCTCGGCACCGAGTACATCGACCTGCTCCTGGTGCACTGGCCCAACCCTGACCAGGACCGGTTCGTTGAAGCAGTCCAGGGCATCGCCGACCTGCTGGCCGAAGGCCTGGTCCGGGGAATCGGGGTCTCCAACTTCAAGCCCGCCCATCTTGAGCGCCTGGCCGACGCCGGACTCGTCCCCGACCTGAACCAGATCCAGGTGGACCCCCGGCACATCCGGACGGCTTCCCGGCAGGCGGGCGCCCGCCTCGGCGTCGTCACCGAGTCCTGGAGCCCACTCGGCCGCGGCGAAGCCCTGCTGCAGGATCCCACGGTGACCGGGCTGGCGGAGAAATACGGGCGTTCCCCTGGCCAGATCGTGCTGCGCTGGCATGTGCAGCAGGGCCTGGTGCCGATCCCCAAGGCGTCATCGCGGGCGCATCTCGAGGAGAACCTCGCGGTCTTCGATTTCGCGCTGGAGGACGCCGAAATCACGAAACTCTCCGCCCTGGACACCGGGGAAGCGGGAATCCTGGATTCGGATTCCTTCGGCCACTGACCGTGTCCGGCTGTGGGCGGGAGCGGCACGGGTTCCCAGCGAGTGTTGCTGTTAGTGACTCCTGTGACCACAGAAGGAACACAGGCAACACTCACTGGGAAACTGTGAGCCTCAAACGGCGGCGGCACGACGGCGGCGGCCCAGCGCCGCCGTCGTGAGCTAGCTAGACCCGGGAGAACAGCCGCTCGGAGGCCAGCCGCGCGCCGGCGCCGAGGGATTCCAGCTTGGCGGCGGCAATCTGCGGGTGCAGGCGCCCGCCGAGGCCGCAGTCGGTTCCGGCGATGACGTTCTCCGGCCCCACCAGCGAAGCGAACCGTTCGATCCGCTGTGCCACCAGCTCCGGATGCTCCACCACATTTGTGGCATGGGAGACGACGCCGGGAACAAGGAGCTTGCCTTCGGGCAGCACCGTGTCCTGCCAGATGGTCCACTCATGTTCGTGCCGGACGTTGCCGGCTTCGAAGGCATAGGATCCAGCGTTGATGGAGAGCACCAGGTCCACAATGTGCGCGAACTCGATGTCCGTGGTGTGCGGGCCGTGCCAGGAACCCCAGCACACATGGAAACGCACCTGCTCCTCCGGCAGCCCGCGCAGCGCATAGTTCAGCGCGTCAACGCGGATCTGCGTGAACTTCCGGTAGTCCTCCACGCTCGGTTCGGGATTGATCTGGTCCCAGTTCTCCGCGATCGAGGGGTCGTCGATCTGCACGATCAGCCCGGCGTCGGTTATTGCCTTGTACTCCTCGCGGAGGACGTCGGCCCAGGCGTAGATGAACTCCTCCTCGCTGGCGTAATGCTCGTTGCCGATCCGGCTAGCCGAACCTGGTGAGAGCGAAGTGAGGAATCCGGTGGAGGCTCCGGCCGCGTCCAGGCCGGCCTTGAGGTTCGCGATGTCCGAGGCGATCGCGTCCTGCCCGGTGTAACTGAGCGGCCCGGTGGCCGAGGGGAACGCGGTGGCGTTTTTGCCGATCTGGATGCCGCTGGACGGATCCTGGTAGGCCTGCGCGAACTCAGTCCAGTCCCGCCGGTCCGCGAAGGACGTCAGCCGGACATTGCCCGGTTCACTGCGGACCGGCTCCGCCAGGATGGGGTTGAATTCAGTCAGCTCCAGTCCTGCGGTGCGCTGGAAGCTGTAGGTCCACCAGGCCCCGTAGTCGACGTCGTAAGACATCGCCTTGCCGTATTCGCCATCCCCGGGAATCGTGATCCCGGCGTCTGTTTGGCGCTGGACCAGGTTCACGACGGCGTCGGTCAGCAGCCCCTCGAATTCCGGGGTGCGTTCCAGGGTGAAGCCATCCTCGCCGAAACGTCGTGCGGCGTTGGCGGCGATCAGCTCCGGCGTCCGGGGCAGCGATCCTGCGTGGGTGGCCTGAATCTGGTCATGGTTGTGCTTGAGCGGCATTGGCTCTTTCCTTTCCATCGTTCCTGCCATTAGCACCTTTCCGGGCAGGAAATGCCCGGGGGAAGCTGCAGCGTCACGGAGGCAGGTCTCTCAGCTGCTCTTGATGGTGTGGTTTAGGGCTCTAAATCCACCGGCAACGCGGGTGCGCCCCCTCCACGGCTGCAATGGCCGAGTACCTAGCGGAGGGGCTGGTAACCAGCATGCACGCTGAGGAGGGTATTTGGCGAACGCCACACAGGTGCGTGGGCAACACCACGGCGCTTAATCCCGTAATTGTGAGCGGCGTTATGCAACCGCCCATGGAACCTCCCTAGCATTTTTAAGTGGGGAGTAGCGGCGGCCAACGGGCCGGCTGCAAAAATCCCCGACCAAGACCTTTGAAAGCGCATTGAAAGGAGGACCATGTCCCAGTCACGGTCCACTCGCGGAACCTCTAACCGGACGACTGCCCTCCTCACGGGCATTGCCATCGCCTCAGCCCTGGTGGCGGGTGGTGTCACCGCTGCTGAGATGAACTTTGAGACTGCTCCGTCCCTGGCAGCAGCAGCCGAGACGGCCGCCATGGCCTAAAGGCAGGACTTTTACCGCCCGCCGCCGGTTCGGCCAGTTTTCCGGGCGACCTTGCTGGCCACCGGGAAATGGGTAGACCATCAGATTATGGCACTGCAGTTAAGCCCGGCCTGGTGGAATTTGATGCCCCAGCTGAGATTTGAACCCACACCCCGGCGGATCCGCGCGCAGGTCGGAACCGACACGGTCCTCGATACAACAGAGGCCTTGATTGTCTACGAACCGCGCCGGGTCACCCCGATTTTTGCCGTTCGGGCAGAGGACCTTGCGGCGGAGCTTGTTCCAGCAGCACCGCCGCAGAACAACCCGGAGCCAGCGCCCGTAATGGACCCGCGTTTCCCGTTCTCCGTGCACACCACGGACGGCAGCGCCTTTGACATCATCGCGTCGTCAAGATCCCTGCCCGGAGCCGCCTTCCGCCCGGACGATCCGGACCTCGACGGGCGGGTCCTGCTGGACTTCGCCGCCTTCGACCGGTGGATGGAAGAGGACCAGGAAATCAAGGGCCATCCACGCGACCCGTTCCACCGCGTTGATGCCCGCGAGTCCTCCCGGAGTTCCCGTGTGCAGCTGGACGGGACCCTGCTGGCCGAAACCACCCACCCCCTGTTCGTTTACGAGACCATGGTGCCGGTCCGGACCTACTATCCGCGCGAAGACGTGGACTGGAGCCTTCTGGAACCCTCAACCCACCAAAGCGTCTGCCCCTACAAGGGATCCGCCACGTACTGGTCGGTGACCGGGCAGCCGAAGGGCAGGGACCTGGCCTGGTCCTACGAAACCGTGCTGCCCGACTCCGGCCAGTTGAAGGACCGGGTCTCCTTTTACGACGAACGCACCGAGGTGTACGTGGACGGCGAGAAGCGGGACGTCGCTTCGCTCTTCCGGTTCTGAGTCGGGGACATACCGATAAGCAGCCAAGGGACTGCAGGCAATCTAGCCTGCAGCCCTTTTTGCTGCCCGCTGTCGGTGGAAGAATCGGTGGCAGACGGCGGAAACGGCACAATGTGCAGGAGCTGACGAATATGGCGGCAACCCCAGGGACACCCGGTGCCCGGCCGAACTACGGCAACGTTCCTGTCATCGCCTCAGGCGTCATCGCCGGATTTGTGGCCATTACGACGGCGGTGGTCTCCACGGGCGGCGCCACCAACACCTTCCGCTGGGAACTGGGGCTCGCCGCAGGCTGCATCGCATTTATTGTCTGCCTGCTGACCTTCCTGCTGATGATCCTTGCCGCGAAACCGAACCCGGACTCCATGGGCCGCGGCTCCGGAGTCAACCGCAGGTTTGGTGCCGTCCCGGGCGCCCAGGACAAGGACACCGAAGACCCGGAGACCCCCGGGAAGGGACGCCCACCGCGCTGAGCAGTGCCCGCCTCAGAGCCCCACCTCAGAGGAAGGCGCCCTGCCGCAGCACCTGCTGCACGGCCAGCTCCTCGTCCAGAAGCACCAGGTCCGCACTGCACCCCGGCACCAGCCGGCCCACGGAGGCCAGCCCGACGGCGTCGGCCGGTTTCCGGGTGGCGGCAGTCAATGCCCGGGCGGGGTCCTCGCCCGCAGCCACGAGCCGCCGCACGGCCTGCGGCATGGTGAGGGTGCTGCCGGCGATCGCACCGGTTGCCACCGTCCGGGCGACGCCGTTGCGGACCGACACCTCGACGCCTCCGAGCTGATAGGTTCCGTCCGGCGCAGCGGCGGCCGCCATGGCGTCAGTGATCAGAAGGTAGCCGCCCGTCGCGGCCCGGGCTGCCAGCAGGAGTACGTCGTCGTGCAGGTGGACGCCGTCGGCAATGATCTCCACGGCCACGCGGGGATCGGCCAGCGCGGTGGCAATGGGGCCGGGGTCCCGGTGGTGGATAGGACGCATGGCGTTGAAGAGGTGGGTGACCACGGTGGCTCCGGCGTCAAAGGCGCTGGCGGCCAGGCCGCCGTCGGCATCGGTGTGGCCCACGGCGGCCGTGACGCCGGCAGCGCTCAGCTGGCCGATCGCCTCCAGCGCACCGGTTCGCTCCGGAGCCAGGGTCACCATCCGGATGGTTCCGCCGCCCGCCGCCAGCAGCCGCTCCACCACGGGTGCGGCGGGATCGGTCAGGAGCTGGGGATCATGGGCGCCGTGGAACGCCTTGCTGAGCCAGGGGCCTTCCAGATGGATGCCGCCGAGGACTCCGGTTTCGACCAGCCCGCGCAGGGTGCCGATCTGAGCCAGCAGATCGGGGATGGCGGCCGTAACCAGGCTGGCGAGCACCGTCGTCGTCCCCAGCCGGTGATGGACGCCGGCAGCGGCAGACGCTTCTGCGGGATCCGGCGTAACAAAGCTGTGTCCGCCGCCGCCGTGACAGTGGATATCCACGAACCCGGGACTCAGCACCGGCGCCTCGACGTCCGCCGGTTCCGGCGGCAGGCCGGAACCGGTTGCGGCGATGCTGCCGCCTTCCACCCGCACCCAGCCGGGTGCGAGTTTCCCGTCCGGATGCAGCATCCGCGGTGAGGACAGCAGCAGGGTGGACCCGCCCGAACCGGCCGGGCTAGGCATTGCTCAGGGACCGGCGCAGCGGTGCGTAGTGGTCGACCACCGCGGCACGGTATTCCTCGACGTCGCCGGCTTCCGCGGCGCGCAGCATGTCTCCGTGGGCCTTGGCCGTTTGGCGCAGATCGTTGGGGAAGGCGAGCTTGAGCTTGGGCAGGACGGCGGTGTGGACGTCCCAGAACGCTCCCACCAGCTGCCCGGCCAGCTGGTTCTCCAGCGCCGAGAGCATGGCTGTGTGGAAGGCGCGGTCGGCGTCGAGGAACGTCTGGCCGGCACCGGCCCGGGTTTCCATTTCATTCACGAGATCGTGCAGGTCGGGATTTTCCGTGCCCTGCAGCGCCGCAACCACGGTTTCGGCGAGCGCCAGTTCCAGGACCTCGCGGATCTCCACAACTTCCCGCAGAGCCTGCAGGTCATCTCCCGGGGACAGCGCGCCGCGGAAAACCAGTGCCTGGACCATGGGTGAAAGGGACATGCGGCCCACGAACGTGCCGTGCCCGTGCCGCACTTCCACGATGTCCAGGGTGGCCAGCGTCCGCATGGCCTCACGGATGGAGGTCCGGGAGACGCCGAGAATCTCATGCAGATCCAGTTCGGTGGGCAGCGGATCACCGGGCTTGAGTCCCTTGGTGAGGATCAGTTCCTTGATCTGGTCCGCTGTGGTGGAACGGCGCATCCGCCGATCCCCCTCGCCGAAGTAGCTTTCTGTCGTCATGGCATCCATCCGAAAAATTAGTCAAGACATGTTGTCGTTATCTATTGTGCCTCACGTCACCACAGACATACTATGTCGGACATACGATGTCCTACATAGGAGCAAACAAATGCAGAACTCCTCGAACGTGCGCCGCAGACTTCCGCGCCGCACGGTGCTGACCGGAGCCGCCGCAAGCGCGGTGCTCTTCCTCAGCGCCTGCGCCGGCGGCAACGCCGGCGCCGAGACACCATCCGGTGACAGCTCGGTCTCCCAGGCGAGCATTGATCCGAACGCCATCATCGAAACGGGTATCTCCTACTCGCTCAATGGCACCTTTGATCCGATGACCGCTTCCGGAGCCGTAACCCAGGCCGCCAACTGGCACACCATGGAAGGCCTCACCGAACTGGATCCCGTTACCCGGCAGCCCTATGCGGCCCTCGGTGCGGACCTGCCGAAGCAGATCGACGAAACCACGTACGAGGTGACGCTCCGCGACGGCGCGGTGTTCCACAACGGCGACCCGGTAACCACCGACGACGTACTCTTCAGCTTCGAGCGCGTGATGAACCCCGAAACCGGCACCTTCTTCGCCACCTTCGTGGAGTTCATCGACAAGGTTGAAGCCGTGGACGAAAAGACCGTCCGCATCACCACGGAATTCCCGTTCTCCCTGGTCAACGAGCGGCTTAGCGTCGTCAAGATCGTCCCCAAGGCCGTGGTTGAGGCCGATGCTGCCGCCTTCGGCGCGCTGCCCACCGGCACCGGGCCGTACAAGATCACCTCGGCCGTGGCCGATGATTCACTGGTCTTCGAGCGGTTCGATGACTACACCGGTTCCAAGCCTGCCAAGGCTGCCGGCATGAAGTGGAACCTGCTTTCCGACCCCGCGGCCCGCATGACCGCCATGAGCTCCGGCACCGTTTCAGCCATCGAAGACGTGCCGTACATCGACGTTCCGGCACTGCAGAACCAGGACGGCGTCAACGTCGAATCCGTCCAGTCCTTCGGTCTGCTGTTCATGATGTTCAACACCGAAAAGGAACCGTTCGACGATCCCCGCGTCCGCCAGGCACTGTTCTACGCCCTGGACACCGAGAAGATCATCGACAACGGCCTCCTCGGCAATGCCACCGCTGCCACCTCCTTCCTGCCGGAGAGCCACCCCGATTACCAGAAGGCCTCCACCGTCTACAGCTACGACCCGGAGAAGGCCAAGGCACTCCTGGCCGAAGCCGGCGTCAAGGACCTGGACATCAACCTGATGACCACGGACACCGGCTGGGTCCGCGACATTGCGCCGCTGATCAAGGAATCCTTCGACGCCGTCGGCGTCAACACCACCCTGGACATTGGCCAGGCTTCCGGCCAGTACTCCAAGGTCGACGCCGGTGACATGGACGTTATGGTCGCCCCCGGTGACCCCTCGGTCTTCGGCAACGACCCCGATCTGCTGATGCGCTGGTGGTACGGGGACAACGTCTGGCCCGAAAGCCGCTTCCGCTGGTCCGGCACCGAGGAATACCAGCGCCTGACCACCCTGATGGACGAAGCCGTCCGCACCGAGGGTGACGCGCAGCAGGAGAAGTGGAAGGAAGCGTTCGACCTCATGAGCGAGGAAGTTCCGCTGTACCCGATCCTGCACCGCCAGCTCCCGACCGCCTGGAGCGATGACCTGGTTGGCTTTGAGCCGATCGGCCTCACTGGGCTCTCCCTGCTGGACGTGGGAGTAGCCGGGAAGTAATCCTCCCCAACCCACCCGGTGGCCGGACCGCATCGCCCGCGGACCGGCCACCGGGTTCGGCTGTCCGCGGCCGGCACTGCTGGCGGACAACCATTACCGGTAAGGAATTTTTGTGTCCAACGTATTGCGCCTTGTGGGGCGCCGGCTGCTTCAGCTGCCCCTGATGATCCTTGGCATCACCCTCCTGGTCTTTGTGGTGATGTCCTTCTCTAAAATTGACCCCGCTATCAACGCCCTTGGCGAAGGCGCCTCCCCGGCTGAGCGCGAAGCCTACCGTGAAGCCAACGGCCTGAATGCGCCGCTGTTCACCCGCTACTTCCTGTTCCTGGGCAACATGCTCCAGGGCAATCTGGGGACCTATTCGGCACGCCAGCAGCCCGTCATCGACGAGGTGGCCCGTGCCTTCCCCATCACCCTGCAGCTGACGTTCCTCGGACTGGCCCTCGCCGTCATCGGGGCCCTGCTCCTGGGCGTGCTGGCGGCCCTGTACCGCGACCGCTGGCCGGACCAGGTGATCCGCGTGCTGTCGATCGCGGCGCTGTCCACCCCGTCCTTCTGGCTTGCCGTCCTGCTCATCCAGTCCGCGGCCCTCGGCCTCGGCTGGTTCCCCGCCTCCGGGCCGCTTCCCGCCTTCAGTGAAGACCCAGTCGGCTGGTTTAACCGCATGGCCCTGCCTGCCTGTGCGCTGGCCGTCCCCGTCATCGGACAGCTTTCCCGGGTTGTGCGCACCGCCATGGTGGAGGAGCTGGACCGCGACTACGTCCGCACCGCCGTCGGCGCCGGCATTCCCCGGCACGTGGTGGTCTCCCGCAACGTGCTGCGCAACGCCCTGATCACGCCGCTGACCGTGCTCGGCCTGCGCGTGGGCACCATGATGGGCGGCGCCGTCGTTATCGAGATTATCTTCGGGCTGCCCGGCATGGGCACCCTCATCCTCAACGGCGTCACCAACAACGAACCGAACCTGGTGCAGGGCGTCACCCTGACGGTGGCGCTGGCCTTTGTGGTCATCAACATTGCCGTTGATCTGCTCTACGTACTCATCAATCCCCGGATCAGGACGGTCTGACATGCGAGCCCACTTGACCCAACGCCTTTCGGTGCCCGGACAGCGGCTTGGCCAGCTGTCCATCTTCGCGCGGATCGCCCTCGTCTTCGTTGTCGCCGTCGCACTGATGGCCATTTTCGCGCCACTGGTTTCCCCCTTCGACCCGCTGGCGACCGGCACTCCGGTGCAGCCGCCCAGCGCCGAGCACTGGTTCGGGACCGACCGGCAGGGCCGGGACATCTTCTCCCGGATTGCCTACGGTGCCCGCTATTCCCTGGTGATCGGCCTCGCTGCCACCGCCCTGGCCCTGGCAGCCGCCGTCATACTCGGCTCAATCGCCGCCACGGCACCCAAATGGATTTCCGAGTCAGTCATGCGTGTCCTGGACATCATCATGTCCTTCCCCGGCATCGCCCTGGCCGCCGTTTTCGTGGCTGTCTTCGGCCAGTCCCTGCCGGTGCTGGTGTTCACAATCGCTTTCCTTTACGTTCCGCAGCTGACCCGTGTGGTCCGGGCAAACGTGCTGGACCAGTACGGCGAGGACTATGTCTCCGCGACCCGGGTCATGGGATCCTCCACCCGGCGCATCATCTCGAAGCACGTGGCACGGAACAGTGCCGCCCCCGTCCTGGTGTTCGCCACGGTGCTGATCGCCGACGCGATCGTCTTCGAAGCCTCGCTCTCCTTCATCCAGGCAGGCGTTCCCGACCCGGAGCCGTCCTGGGGCAACATCATTGCCGCCGGACGCAACCTGGTGATGAGCGGTGCCTGGTGGTCAACGTTCTTCCCTGGCCTGATGATCATGCTCACCGTCCTGTGCCTGAACGTCCTCTCGGAGGGCATGACCGACGCAATGGTCTCCGCTAAGCCCCGGGCGGTGCTGGCCAACGACACCAGCCGCGCACAGTCGGCGGCCACTGCTGCAGCGGCTCCGGCCGAGCTGCCGGCCGGCACGGAGAATACCGGGCAGGACGGTGAAACTGCGTCCACGGAAGTGCCCGACGCCGTTCCCACCGTTACGCCCGCCGCACGCGTCGTCCCGCTCGAGGAACGGCTGGACCTGCTCCGCTTTGCGGAGGCCCAGCGGTCGGACCGCCTCGTTTATGACGGCGAGAACACCCCGCTGCTTGAGGTGCGGGACCTGTCCATCCGCTTCCCCCGCCACCGCGGCGTGAACGTGGTGGACAAGGTGTCCTTCGATGTCCGTCCCGGCGAAACCATGGCCCTGGTGGGCGAGTCCGGCTGCGGAAAGTCCCTGACTTCCCTGGCCATCATGGGGCTGCTGGATCCCGCCGCCGAGCTGGACGGAAGCATCCGCTTCGACGGCCGGGAACTGCTGGACATGTCCGCCCGGGAACGGAACGGCCTGCGCGGCCGCGACATGGCCATGGTCTATCAGGACGCGCTCAGCGCCCTGAACCCGGCCATGAAGGTCTCCGCGCAGATGAAGCAGCTGACCTCCCGCGGCGGCACCCGCACCGCGGCTGAACTGCTGGAGCTTGTGGGCCTGGACCCCCAGCGCACCCTCGCCGCCTACCCGCACGAGCTCTCCGGCGGGCAGCGCCAGCGCGTGCTGATCGCCATGGCGCTCACCCGCGATCCGCGCCTGGTCGTGGCGGATGAACCCACCACCGCCCTGGACGTCACGGTCCAGAAGCAGGTGGTGGACCTGCTCAACAGCCTGCGCGCCGAACTCGGCTTCGCCATGGTCTTCGTCTCGCATGACCTCGCGCTCGTCGCCGAACTGGCCCACCGCATCACGGTGATGTACGCCGGCCAGGTCGTGGAACAGGGCCGCACGCAGGAAGTGCTGACCAACCCGATGCACGAGTACACGCGCGGGCTGCTGGGCTCCGTCCTCTCCATTGAGGCCGGAACCGGCAGGCTGCACCAGATCCCGGGCACCGTTCCCTCCCCGCAGGACTTCCCGGCCGGAGACCGTTTTGCCCCGCGCTCGGTGAATCCGCAGGCCGGAACCCTACCGCCGGTGCGCCGCCAGCTGGAAGGCACCGAGCACTTCTACGCGGCCCAGCCGGAACTGGAAACCTCGAAAGGAGGCCAGCCATGACCCTGGCAGCCACTGACAACCCGGCCGGTACCGCTGCCGGCGCCACTCCGCTGATCGAGCTGCGGGACGTCCACGTCACGTACAAGGCCCGCGGCACCTCCCTGTTCCGTCCGCAGAAGGTCCGGGCGCTCGACGGCGTCTCCCTGGCGGTGTACCGCGGCCGGACCCTGGGCATCGTAGGCGAGTCCGGTTCCGGCAAGACCACCACTTCCCGGATCCTGGTCGGGCTGGAAGAACCAACCTCGGGTGAGGTCCTCTTCCAGGACGAGGTCGTCCGCAGGTTTACCCTGCCGGTAAGGCGCCGGCTGGGCCGGGTAGTCTCCGTGGTCTTCCAGGACCCGGCGACAGCCCTGAACGGCCGGATGCTGGTCCGTGAGGCGCTGCAGGATCCCCTGGACGTCCACGGCCTGGGAACCCCTGAGCAGCGCCGGGCCCGGGTCCGGGACCTGATCGGGATGGTCGGTCTGCCGGCCTCCGCACTGGACGCCCTGCCGGGCCAGCTGTCCGGCGGACAGCGCCAGCGCGTGGCCATCGCCCGTGCCCTTGCCCTGGAACCACAGGTCATCGTGGCCGACGAACCCACCTCCGCCCTGGACGTCTCCGTGCGGGCGCAGATCCTGAACCTGCTGACGGACCTGCGCGATGAACTGGGCCTGGGCCTGGTGTTTATCTCGCATGACATCCAGACGGTGCGGTATCTCTCCGACGACATGATCGTGATGAACCGCGGCCGGATCGTCGAAGAAGGCCCGGCGGAGGAGATCTTTGCCTCCCCGCGCGATCCGTACACCCGCACCCTGCTGGGTGCCGCCCCCACCCTGCTGGCCCGGTCCGCAACCGAATTTTCCCCCATGAATACCGAACTAGGAGCTCCATGAACCACCCCCAGCCGCTTTTCCAGGGCATTGTTCCGCCCGTGGTTACCCCCTTCACCGAGGCAGGAGACGTTGACTTCGACAGCCTCACCCGCCTGGTTGACTCCCTGATCGAGGCCGGAGTCAACGGCCTCTTCGCCCTCGGCTCCAGCGCCGAAGTCGCCTACCTCACCGATTCGCAGCGCGTGGAAACCGTCACCGCGATCGTTGCCGCCGCCCGCGGCCGGGTTCCCGTGATCGGCGGAGCCATCGACCTCACCACCGCCCGCGTCCTGGAACGTGCCCTCGACCTCCAGGCTGCCGGAGTCCAGGCCGTAGTGGCCACCGCCCCGATCTACGCCCTGAACGACCTCACCGAGACCGCCGAGCACTTCCGCTCCCTGGCGGCCGGGCTCAACGTCCCCGTCTATGCCTATGACGTTCCGGTCCGCGTGCACTCGAAGCTGCCGGCCGAGTTCCTGGTGCAGCTGGGTACCGAAGGCGTCATCGCCGGGGTCAAGGATTCCTCCGGCGACGACGTCGGCTTCCGCCGCCTGGTGGCCCTGAACGAGGCCGCCGGCCACCCGCTGCAGGTGCTCTCCGGCCATGAGGTCATTGTTGACGCGATGGGTCTGATCGGAGCCGACGGCGCCGTACCGGGCCTCGCGAACGTTGACGCGGCCGGCTATGTGCGGCTGTGGGAAGCCGTTCAGGCCGGGGACTGGACGCTGGCACGCTCGGAGCAGGAGCGTCTGAACCGTCTGTTCGAAATCGTGTTCCAGGACTCCGGACGCAGCGGCGACGCCGCCGGCATCGGTGCCTTCAAGTCAGCGATGCACGCGCAGGGCCTGATCTCCCACGCTGGAATGGCCCACCCGGTGCAGATGCCGCGGGAGGCCGCCGTCGAGCGGATCCGTGGAATCGTCGGATCCGTGGCGCTGCTCCCCTCGTGACTTCAGCTGTTCTCGCCCTCGACGTCGGGGGCACCAAAACGGCTGCCGCACTGGTGGCCGAAAACGGGAGGTGCGGGCCGGTATTTTCGGTCCCCACCCCCGGCGCTGACGGACCGGAGGCCATCCTCGCGGGGATGGCCTCCGCCGCCCGGCAGGCCCTGGCCGCTTCCGACACCCGCGTCACCGGCGTCGGCGTCGGAACCGCCGGGCTGGTTGACCCGGCAACGGGTGTCATCCGGTATGCCACGGACACCCTGCGCGGCTGGGCCGGAACGGATATTCCGGCCCGGCTACGCGCCCTGCTGCCCGAGCTTTCTCCGGAGCTCCCGCTGGCTGTGCTCAACGATGTTGAGGCCCACGCGCTGGGCGAAGCCTGGCTCGGTGCGGCGGCCGGCTGCACGTCCGTGCTGGTGGCCGCCGTCGGCACCGGGATCGGCGCCGGGGTGGTGCTGGAGGGACGGATCTTCCGCGGAGCGCGCGGGATGGCCGGGGAACTGGCGCACATCCCGGTTGCCGCGGCCGCGCATCTCCGCTGCCCCTGCGGGAAGTTGGGGCACCTTGAGGCCCTGGGCTCCGGCGCCGGACTGGCCCGCCAGTACCTGCACCTGGGCGGCGTGCTGCCCCCTGGTGCCGGTGGGGCCGCCGTTGTGGCTGCC
>NZ_DALZXY010000057.1:0-22595 GCF_031988865.1 Arthrobacter sp. | reverse complement strand
CAGCTTCGGCGGGTCCGAAGATGGAGGAGAACCTGCGCCCGGAGCGGGCCAGATATGCACCAATCTCCGGGCCGGTATCCGCGCTAACGCCGGTGGGGACGATATTGACGCCGGCCCAGCAGGCCGAAATCAGCCTGCCGCCGTCGAACACCCCCAGCACCTGGCCACCGGCAGCGGTCGGTGCCGCTGTACCCGTGATTTCCAGGTGCGAGAGGAGGAAGGTATTCGCTACCGGATCCGACGCCGCGAGCTCGGTCAGGGACGCGGTATCGGCGTCACCTAGAATCCGCAGCGTGCCCGATTCGTGCCCGCTGCGGATTTCCTGGCCGGACTTAGCCGACGGTAACCATGGGGCCACCCGTGCCAGCATCTTCGCCATCGGCCTCCCCCATATCCTCCGCGATCCTCATCGCTTCTTCGATAAGGGTTTCCACAATCTGGTCTTCAGGAACGGTCTTGATGACTTCGCCCTTGACGAAGATCTGTCCCTTTCCGTTACCGGAGGCTACACCCAGATCCGCTTCGCGCGCTTCACCGGGTCCGTTGACTACGCAGCCCATAACGGCGACACGCAGCGGAACCTCCATGCCTTCGAGCCCCGCAGTGACCTGCTCCGCCAGGGTGTAGACATCCACCTGGGCACGGCCGCAGGACGGGCAGGATACGATTTCCAGCTTCCGCGGACGCAGGTTCAGCGACTGCAGGATCTGGTTGCCGACCTTGATTTCTTCGACCGGCGGAGCGGAGAGCGAGACCCGGATGGTGTCCCCGATGCCCTTGGAGAGCAGCGCACCGAAGGCGGTTGCGGACTTGATCGTTCCCTGGAAGGCGGGTCCGGCTTCGGTCACGCCCAGGTGAAGCGGCCAGTCACCGCGTTCGGCGAGCAGCTCGTAGGCGCGGACCATCACCACGGGGTCGTTGTGCTTCACGGAAATCTTGAAGTCGTGGAAGTCATGCTCTTCGAACAGCGAGGCTTCCCAGACAGCGGATTCCACCAGGGCTTCCGGTGTTGCCTTGCCGTACTTCGCCATCAGGCGCGGATCGAGTGATCCGGCGTTGACGCCAATGCGGATCGACACCCCGGCGTCCTTGGCCGCATTGGCGATCTGCTTCACCTGGTCATCAAACTTGCGGATGTTACCGGGGTTCACACGCACTGCGGCACAGCCGGCGTCGATCGCTGCGTAAACGTACTTGGGCTGGAAATGGATGTCAGCGATCACCGGGATCTGCGACTTCTTGGCGATGATCGGCAGTGCCGCTGCGTCGTCGGCGCTGGGGCAGGCCACACGCACAATGTCACAGCCCGACGCCGTCAGTTCGGCGATCTGCTGCAGGGTCGCGTTGATGTCAGTGGTCGGCGTGGTGGTCATCGACTGGACACTGATCGGGAAGTCCGATCCGACGCCGACGGAACCCACCTTGATCTGGCGGGTCTTTCGCCTCGGAGCGAGGACGGGCGGCGGTGCTGCTGGCATTCCAAGGTTGACCGAGGTCAAAACTTCCTCCATGTGCCCGGGGGCAAGTATTTAGTCTGTGAACGTGCGGGCAAGCGCACGGTTCCTATTATCCACCCGGCCACGCGCCGTGCGTGAACCAATGGTGGAATATCGCTGAGGGCTCAGGACGCCAGGTGTGCGAAAGCTCCCGTGACCGGCTCCCACTGCGTGGTTTTCAGCCCGGTGATTCCGCCACCCAGGGCCAGCGGATCCTGCTTCAGCAGGCTGTTCAGGTCGTCTTCATCCTCAGCCGTGAAGATAAGCAGGGCGCCGGCGCCGTCAGTGAACGGTCCGCTGGCCAGGACGCGACCTTCCTCCACGAGGGCGGCAAGCCACTCCCGGTGAGCGGGACGCTGCTCGGCGCGGGCCTCGGCTGATTCGGCGTCGTACACGTATTCAACGGCAAAGATACTCATGGATTCCACCCTAAGGGATATCAGCCGTACTGCAGCGCGAGGCGTACCGCCACAGCGGCTCCGACGGCCCAGAGCATGGAGGCCAGCGTACCGATGATAAAGCGCTCCGCAGCCGCCGGGGTCTCCTTGAGCTCCGCGTATCTGCCCAGGCCCTTGATGGCCACCACATAGGCGATCGCCACGGGCTCATCGGCGAGCACGGCGGTGGCCACCGCCAGCCGTTCCAGGAAACCAATCACCAGCCCGCCGCGCAGGATCACCGGACCGGCCGGTACCGGCGGACGCACCGGAAGAGGAGGCAGCACACGGTGCGGGGCTCCGGAGAGCTCGTGCACCTGGTCAGCTGCGGGATCGAAAGCGGGGTCCCGGCCAGGGCGGGCCGCGTCGACGGCCCGGGCGACCCTGAGGACGGCGGTTGTTACCGGCCATCCGCCGATGGCGGCAACGAGCAGCCCTAGTACGACCCACAAGACTTCCATGCAGCTCTCTTCCCCTTCTGTCCGGGCACCAGGTCCAGGCACTCACCGAATGCTTGGCCCGGGCAGCTCACCGGGTCCCTTGACCGGGCCTAAACCCGTTCCTCCGCAGCCATCCGTTCCACGCGTTCAAGCAGCACCGCGGCAGCGGGCCTGGCCGCCCACTCCTCGTTCCAGCCCGAGCGCTGCACGGCGTTACTGACCGCCTGCGAGGTGATCCCGAGCATACGTGCTGCCGCGCTCTGCGCTCCCCATTTGTGCGGTTCGACGTGTTCCAGGATGCGCCACTCGGCTTCCGTGCGGCCGCACACCAGCATGGCGATCAGGACGAGGACTGCCTCGGCATCAGAAGCAGCAGCGACATCGGCAGCGCCGGTGCCGGAGGCAGTGCCAGCGCCGGTGCCGGTGCCGGAGGCATAGGAGGCTCCCCGCGCAGACCCTGCCACGGCGACGGCGAGGGGCGGGCGGTCACCGGTCTTTTTGGCACGTTCGACGGCGGAGCGCGCCGCAATAAAGGCCTCTCCCCCGGCTTCACGGGACGAGACGGGCAGGGGCAGGTCAACGGCCCCCACACCGATCCCCACCGACCAGCCGCCCCGGCGGAGGACCGCCAGCACGGCGTTCACCACCACCTCTGCGGATGATGCGACTGCCTGCACCTCATCGCCCACCGTCCGCTCGAACGGCAGCTCAAGGTCCAGGCCGCCAAGGTGTTCCAGGAGCTCCGGCACCCGGTCGGCGCTGTGGCGGCTGTCTTTCTGGTCGATCGTCATCACGAACATAGTGAAACCATATTCGCTTGTAAATTCAATTACAACCTAAATACGCTTCATTTGAAATTGAAACCAGACGATTAGAACAGACTGACCGGCTTCACTATGTCGGCGTAAATCAGCAGCGCGCCCATACCCATCAGCAGCACAGCCACGGCATAGGTCACGGGAAGCAGTTTCGCCATGTCGAAAGGCCCGGGATCCGGACGCTTGAAGAGCTTGGCCACCCGGCGCCGCAGGCCTTCCCACAGGGCGCCGGCCACATGTCCGCCGTCGAGCGGCAGCAGCGGGATCAGGTTGAACACGAACAGGGCCAGGTTCACGCTGCCCACCAGCCCAATCAGCGTGGCGATCCGGTTCTGCGCCGGAGCTTCCTCCATCGAGGAAATCTCGCCGGCGATCCGGCCCACACCAACCACGCTCATGGGCCCGTTGGGGTCCCGCTCTTCGGAGGAGAACGCGGCCTGGGCAACATCCACCAGCCGCTGGGGCAGGTTGATAACGACGCCGGCAATGCCCTGCAGGTTTTCGCCGACCATGGGCAGGACCTCGGTTGCGGGCTGGCGCACCAGCGCGGTCTGGGAGCCGACACCGATAAACCCGACCTCCTGGGTCACCGGATTTCCGCTGGCATCCTCAACCACAGTGCCGTCCTCGTTCGTGACGGGACGTTCGGTCAGCAGCGGAGTGATGGTGGTTTCAGCCTCAGCGCCGTTGCGCTCATAGGTGACGGGGACACTGCGTCCGGCAGCCTCCCGGATGAGCTCGGACAATTCGGTCCAGCTGGAGACCGGCTTGCCGTCGAACCCGGTAATCGTGTCTCCGGGCAGCAGCCCGGCCTGATGTGCGGGAGCTGCCGGATCGGTGTCCTTGCACTCAGCCTGGCCCGCGGCCGCCTGGCCACCCGTCACCACGCAGTCGCTGACCGAGGCCAGCGTGGTGGTGCTCTGCGACGTGCCGAAGCCCATCAGCAGCACGGCAAAGAGCACAATGCCGATCAGCAGGTTCATGAACGGGCCGCCGAGCATGATGATGATCCGCTTCCAGACGGGCAGCTTGTAGAAGACCCGACCTTCATCCCCGGGTTCCAGCCGGTCGGTTTCAGCCTGCCGGGCGTCGACGGCCAGCTGCTGGAACATGCCCGTGCTGGAGCGGCGCACATCGCCGTCAGCCGTTTCCTTGTTCGGCGGGAACATACCGACCATCGAAACGTAACCGCCCAGCGGCAGCGCCTTGAAACCGTACTCCGTCTCACCCCGGCGCCGGGAGAATACCGTGGGCCCGAAGCCGATCATGTACTGAGTGACACGCACCTTGAAGGCCTTGGCGGGCAGGAGGTGGCCCACCTCGTGCAGCGCGATCGAGACCGCGATGCCGATTGCCACGAACAGCACGCCCAGGATAAAGAGTAAAACGCTCAACGAACTTCCTTTAGATCAGGGCGGACTTCGCTTACCTGCCGCAGCGTGCGCGGGCGGCGGAGCGGGCCCAGTTTTCAGCCGCCAGCACCGATGCCAGCGTCAGTGGGCCGGACTCGGTGTGCTCTGCCAGCACGGCGGAGATCGTATCAACTATGTCTGTGAATCCGATGAGTCCGTCATGGAAGGCATCCACGGCTTCCTCGTTGGCGGCGTTAAAGACGGCCATGCCGGTCCCGCCGGAGGCAGCGGCTTCCTTCGCCAGGCGCACCGCCGGGAAGGCATCCTCATTGAGGGGCTCAAAGGTCCATTCCGTGGCCTTGGTCCAGTCGCAGGGTGCGGCTGCCCCCGGCACCCGGTGCGGCCAGCCCATGCCCAGGGCGATCGGCAGCCGCATGTCCGGCGGCGAGGCCTGGGCGATGGTGGAGCCGTCGATGAACTGCACCATGGAATGCACCACTGACTGCGGATGGACCACGACGTCGATCCTCTCCAGCGGAATGTCGAACAGCAGGTGCGCTTCAATCACCTCGAGGGCCTTGTTGACCATGGATGCCGAGTTGGTCGTGACCATCCGGCCCATTTTCCAGGTTGGATGCGCCAGCGCCTGATCGGGGGTGACGCCGGCCAGGTCCTGCCGCCGGTACCCGCGGAAGGGCCCGCCGGAGGCCGTGACCACCAGCCGGTCCACCTCCTCCGCGGCACCTGACCGAAGCGCCTGCGCGAGGGCGGAGTGTTCGGAGTCCACGGGGACCAGCTGGCCGGGGCGGGCGGCCTGTTTCACCAGGGCACCGCCCACGATCAGCGATTCCTTGTTCGCCAGCGCGAGCAGGTGCCCGGCGGCGAGGGCGGCGAGGGTCGGCTCGAGCCCGATAGAGCCGGTCATGCCGTTGAGCACGACGTCGGCTTCCGGCCATGCGGCGATGGCTGTGGCAGCGCCCGCACCGACGAACAGCTCGGGATCGTAGCCGGTGACGGAAGCCTCCGCGGCTGCCCGGGCGATCGCTGCCTTGAGCCCGGGAAGGTCGACGGCGGCACAGCCGACGGCGTTGGCGCGGGTGTGGACTGCCTGCTGTGCCAGAAGCTCCAGGTTGCCACCGCCGGCCGCCACCGCCACGATCTCGAAGCGGTCGGGAGCGGCGTTAGCCACGTCGATGGCCTGGGTACCAATGGAGCCGGTCGATCCGAGCAGCACCACGCGGCGGGGCGCGGGCTCGGGTCCGCCGGCATTCCGGCCCCAGATGCGCGACGCCGAAGGAACTTCCCGGGCACGGACATCTTCGGCGGCGGCGGAGCGTTTCTCAGCGAACGGGGATTCGGAAGCGTCGGTAACCTGCATGGTCCAAGTATCCCGCACCCGGGTTCGTTCTGGCGCTTACCCCACGGTTCACAGGGCGACGGGCAGGCCGGCGACGGCGTCGGCGATGGACTCGGTTCCGCTCACCAGCCCCAGCACCTGCCCGCCGCCGCGCCGGCTGGCAATCAGTTCGGCCAGCACGGCAGCCACGTCCTGCCGCGGAATCGTGTTCCGTCCAACATCCGCCGCCAGGTCCACCCGGCCCGTGGCTTCGCCGTTGGTCAGGCCGCCGGGCCGGATAATCGTCCAATCCAGCCCGTCCCGCGCCGTGAGGTCCTCCTCCGCCGCCAGCTTGGCGGCCAGGTAGGCGTACATCGCGTCGGAGAGGCCGTCCGGGCGCTGGCCGTCGCGGACTGTGTCCGTTCCCATCGAAGAAATCTGGATCAGGCGCGGCACACCGGCCAGTTCCGCGGCTTCGGCAAACAGCACTGCCCCCGCCCGGTCCACGCTGTCTTTGCGTTCGATCCCGCTGCCCGGCCCGGCACCTGCCGCAAAAACAGCCAGATCCGCCCCCGTGAGCACCTGGGTGACGTCCTCGGTGGTGCTGTTCTCCAGGTCCAGGACGACCGGAGCCAGCCGGTCAAGTTCCAGGTCCTCGACCTGGTCGGCGTTGCGGATCAGCCCCGCGACGTCGTTGTCCGCGGCTACCAGGAGGCGGCCGAGTTCGCGTGCAATCTGCCCGTGGGCACCAGCTATCACTATGCGCATAACGGAGTAACGGGCGTCACACACCGATGATTCCCGGTTCCGGAAACCCCGCGGTTGGCAGGATTCCGCTCAGCCCAGGATGCCAGCCCGGCGGAGGGTCTGCTCTGCCTGGCGCAGCAGCGGTCCGTCAATCATTTCGCCGCGGAAGCTGAACACGCCGCCCTGGCCCTTGGCTGCGGCCAGCAGGTCGCGGGCATACGCCTTTTCGTCCTCCGACGGCGCGAAGGCTGCCCGGACGGCTGCGACCTGCCCCGGATGGATACAGGCCTTCGCCGCGAACCCCGAGGCAGCGCCGTCGCGCGCTTCCGTTTCCAGGCCGGCGGTGTCAGCGATGTTCCCGTAGATGGAGTCGATCGCGCCCTTCCCGTAGGCGCCGGCGGCGAGCAGGACGGCGGAACGGGCGGCGACGGCCACGCTGCGGTAGCTGCCGTCCGACTGCCGGCTGGACTGGCCGCCCAGGGACGCCAACAGATCCTCGGCGCCCCACATCAGCGCCTCAACGTTCTTCGCCTGGGCAATGTCCGCGGCCCGGACCACGCCGAGGGCAGTTTCCAGCAGGGCGATTACCCGGTAATGGCGCAGGGAGTGGGAGATCGCCGACGGGTCTTCGGCCTTGGCCGCCATCACGTACCGGTATTCGGTGACAGCGAGCGCTTCCAGGTCCGCGCGGAAAGAGGTGCTCGTCACCGGATTGAGCCGCACGATGGTGCGTTCGGGGTCCAATGCCGAGGCGGCCAGGTTTTCCCTGGCCTTTTCCTTGTCCTCGGGCGCGACGGCGTCCTCCAGGTCCAGGATGACGGCGTCGGCGCGGTCGGCCGCCTTGGCGAACCTCTCGGGCCGGTCAGCGGGGCAGAACAGCAATGCGGGCCCCATGGGGAAGGTGGTCATCTCGGCGTTCTCCTTACGTGGCGTTCTACGGCTTCTCCAACCTACCGGTGCCTGCCCCCGGCGGTTACCGGTAAGCGCGGTTCAGTGCGCGTTACGGTCCTGTTCGAAGCCGGCCTCGGTCCACATCAGGGCAACACGGGTGAAGGTGGCAACCACCGTGCCGTCCTGGTTGCGGCCGGTGTGCTCCAGTGTGACGATCCCCTGCCCCGGCCGGGAACCGGAGGGCCGTTTAGCGGCCACCCGGGTCTGCGAGTACAGGGTGTCCCCATGGAAGAGCGGATGCGGGAACACCACGTCCGTGAGGCCAAGCTGCGCCACCAGGGTCCCCTGCGTCAGCTGACCGACAGACTGGCCCACCATCACGGCAAGGGTCAGCATCGAGTTCACCAGGCGCTGTCCGAACGGCTGCCCGGCGCTGTAGGCGGCATCCAGGTGCAGGGCCTGGGGATTCATGGTCAGCGTGCTGAACAGGACGTTGTCAGCTTCGGTGAGGGTCCGGCCCGGACGGTGCGCGTAAACCGTTCCGGGCTCGAGCTCCTCAAACCACAGACCGCGCTGGACCACCACGCGTTCAGTTTCCGGTACGCCGGCCGGACCGGCGTCAGACGCCAAGGGGCACTTCCAGCGGCGCTCCGGTGGCGGCCACCACGTCCTCCACCGTGACGCCGGGCGCGGTTTCCCGGAGCACCAGCGACTCGGGGCCCACTTCGATGACCGCAAGATCCGTGACGATCAGGTTCACGCAGCCGCGGCCGGTCAGCGGGAGGGAGCACTCGGAGACGATCTTCGGTGCACCGTTGCGGTCCACGTGCTCCATCATCACGATCACCCGCTTGGCTCCAAAGACCAGGTCCATGGCCCCACCCATGCCCTTGACCACCTTGCCCGGAATCATCCAGTTGGCGAGGTCGCCGTTGGCAGCCACTTCCATGGCACCGAGAACAGCCACGTCCACGTGGCCGCCGCGGATCATGCCGAAGGACGCGGCGGAATCGAAGAACGCCGCACCCCGGTTGACGGTTACGGTTTCCTTCCCGGCATTGATCAGGTCCGGGTCCAGTGCGGACTCCACGGGATAGGGCCCGACGCCGAGGATCCCGTTTTCGGAGTGCAGCACCACTTCCACGCCGGCGGGAATGTAATTGGGGATCAGGGTGGGCATGCCGATGCCCAGGTTTACGTACTGGCCGTTCTCCAGTTCCTGTGCCACCCGGGCTGCCAGTTCATTGCGTGTCAGTGCCATTACTTTCCCTCCCTGGGTGCTGTGGCTGCCGGTGTTGTTTGTCTGGGTTCGGTGATGGTTCGCTTCTCGATGCGCTTCTCCCCCGGGCCGGTCAGGACCACCCGCTGGACAAAGATGCCCGGCACATGGACCTCCCCGGGATCCAGTTCCCCGGCCTCGACCAGCTCCTCGACCTCGGCGATCGTGACCTTGCCGGCCATGGCGCAGAGCGGATTGAAGTTCATGGCCGAGGCGTGGAAGACCAGGTTCCCGTGCTTGTCGCCTTTCCAGGCATGGACCAGGGCGAAGTCGGGGGTGAGGGACTCCTCCAGGACATAGTCCGCTCCGCCAAAGCTGCGGACCTCTTTCGGTTCCGAGGCCAGCGCCACGCCGCCTTCGGCGTCGTACTTCTGCGGCAGCCCGCCTTCGCTGACCATGGTCCCGACGCCGGCGCTCGTGTAGAACGCGGGAATACCGGCCCCGCCCGCCCGGAGCTTCTCGGCCAGGGTGCCCTGCGGGGTGAGGACCACCTCGAGTTCACCGGCGAGGAACTGACGCGCGAATTCCTTGTTTTCCCCGACATAGGAGCTGACCGTGCGTCGGATCCGGTGGTCGGCGAGCAGCAGGCCGAGCCCCCAGTCATCCACGCCGCAGTTGTTGCTGACCGTTTCCAGGTCGTCCGCGCCCTGGGCATGCAGCGCCTCGATCAGGACGGCGGGAATGCCGCAGAGCCCGAATCCGCCCACTGCCAGGGAGGCGCCGCGGGGAATGTCCGCCACGGCTTCCTCTGCCGTGGCTACCGTTTTGTCAATCATTCAAACCGTCCGTTTCGTTAATCGCCGTCGACCAACTTTTTCCGGCTCAGAGCCCCAGTTCGCGGGCAATAAGCATCAGCTGAACCTCGGAAGTGCCTTCTCCGATTTCGAGGATTTTCGAGTCCCGGTAATGGCGTGCCACCGGGAACTCGTTGATGAAACCGTAGCCGCCAAAGACCTGGGTCGCATCCCGTGCGTTGTCCATGGCAGCCTCTCCCGCGATCAGCTTAGCCATAGCGGCCTGCGTCTTGAACGGTTTTCCGGCCAGCATCCGCGAGGCGGCGTCATAGTAGGCGAGGCGGGCGGTATGGGCGCGGGTCTGCATGCGCGCGATCTTGAAGGCGATCGACTGGTTGCTGCCGATGGCCGTGCCGAAGGCGAAGCGTTCCGAGGCGTAGCGCTGCGCTTCCTCCACGCAGCCCTGCGCCGCCCCGGTGGCCAGCGCCGCAATGGCGATCCGGCCCTCGTCCAGGATCTGCAGGAAGTTGGCGAAGCCGCGGCCCTCCGCCCCGAGCAGGTTCCCCTGCGGCACGCGGACGTTGTCCAGGGTCAGCGGATGGGTATCGGAGGCGTTCCAGCCCACCTTGTTGTAGGCCTTCTCCACGGTGAACCCGGGGGTTCCGGTGGGCACCACGAAGGTGGAGATGTGCTTGCGCACGGATCCGTCCGGCAGTTTGGAGGTGCCGGTGACGGCGGTGACGGTGACGAATGAGGTGATGTCGGTGCCGGAGTTGGTGATGAATTCCTTGCTGCCGTTGATCACCCATTCCCCGCCATCGGACCGTGCCGTGGTTTTTGTGCCGCCCGCGTCGGAGCCAGCTTCGCGTTCGGTGAGGCCGAAGCCTGCGAGCGCGGTGCCCTCGGCCAGTGCGGGCAGCCACTGCTGTTTCTGTTCCTCGGTGCCGAAGCGGTAAATCGGCATCGCACCCAGGGAGACCCCGGCTTCCAGGGTGATGGCAACCGACTGATCCACCCGGGCCAGCTGCTCCAGGGCCAGGGCCAGGGCGAAGTAGTCGCCGCCCATACCGCCGTATTCCTCCGGGAAGGGCAGGCCGAAGAGCCCCATCTCCCCCATCTGTTCTACAACTTTGTACGGAAAGCTGTGCTCCTCGTCGTGCCGGGCGGAGACCGGCGCGACGACTTCGTCGGCGAATTCCCGGACCGTATCCGAGAGCACCTGGTGCTCTTCACTGAGTTCAAAGCTCGGCATGGCCTGCTCCTTCGGTTTGTGGTGCGGTTGATCCGGTGCCCGGTTCGGCACCCGGGAGAGCAGAGGGAGAGACGGTGGCCAGCACCTGTCCGGCCTTGACCAGGTCCCCGGGGCGCAGCGTGAGGGACACCGTCCCGGCCACCGGTGCCGCGAGCTGGTGTTCCATCTTCATGGCTTCGACGCTGAGCAGTGCCTGGCCGGCCTCAACGGTGTCCCCGTCCGCCACAGCGACTGTCGCCACGGTTCCGGGCATCGGCGAGCGCAGCACCGGATCGGCGGCACCTTCCGCCCGGCCGGCAGCGGCCAGGACAGCATGCAGGCGTTCCTTCCGGTCCGGCAGCCCCAGGGCCGCGGTGAAGCCGTCCCGGGCCGTCCAGATCCTTGGGCCCGCGCCGGGCTGCGGCGCGCCGGCGGAGAGCAGGAGGTTATGAACGACGCCGTCCAGCACCAGCGCCGCCCGGCTCCCGTCCAGCTGAAGGCCGGCACTGCGCAGCGCTCCCCCGTTGATACGCACATCCGCTGCGTCCGCCCTGCCGGTGACGGACACCGTGTGCACGGCGTTCCCTGAGGTAACAACCACGTCCAGGGGCCGGGGCCCCGCGATGCGCCAGCCGTCAGCCCGCTGCCACGGTGAGCCGGTGCGCCGGCCCGTCCCGCTCCCCTGCAGCGAGACGAGCCGGAACAGGGCCGCGGCAGCCAGTTCGACGTCGTCCGGTGCCCTGAACTCAAGCTCCGGCAGGCGCCGCTCGATCAGCGTGGTGTCCAGGTTCCCCGCCTGGACCTCCGGATCTGCCAGCAGCAGCCGCAGGTATTCGATGTTGGTTCCGATTCCCAGGATCACCGTGTCTGCGAGCGCGGCGTCCAGCCTGGCCAGGGCCTGCTGCCGGTCCGCTCCCCAGGCGATGACCTTGGCAAGCATCGGGTCGTAGCTGGAGGAAACCGGCAGGCCTTCGAGCAGCCCGGAGTCGGTGCGTACCCCGTCCCCGGCAGCTTCGCGCAGCAGCTGGACGGTCCCTGCGGTGGGGAGGAACCCCTGGGCCGGGTCTTCGGCGTAGACCCGGGCCTCCACCGCGTGGCCGGTGAGCACCACGTCCTGCTGGGTGATCCCCAGCGGTTCCCCGGCGGCGATGCGGACCTGCCATTCGACCAGGTCGATCCCGGTGACCATTTCCGTCACCGGATGCTCCACCTGGAGCCGGGTGTTCATCTCCATAAAGAAGAACTCATCCGGGGTTTCTCCGGAGACAAGGAACTCCACGGTGCCGGCCCCGGTGTACTCCACCGAGCGGGCGGCCTCGCACGCTGCCGCTCCGATCCGCTCCCGGGTGGCATCATCCAGCAGGACCGACGGGGCTTCCTCGATGACCTTCTGGTGCCGGCGCTGCAGCGAGCACTCGCGTTCACCCAGGTGGATGACATTGCCGTGGGTGTCGGCGAGGACCTGGACCTCGATGTGGCGCGGCGTGGGCACCAGCCGTTCCAGGAAGAGCGTGTCATCGCCGAAGGCCGACGCCGCCACGCGCCGGGCGGAGGCCAGGGCCGCCGGCAGCCCGGCAGGGTCGTGGACCGCCTGCATGCCCTTGCCGCCGCCTCCGGCTGACGGTTTGATCAGCAGCGGATAGCCGACGGCGCCTGCCGCCGTGATCAGCTCCTCATCGCTGAGCCCGGGTTCGGCGATGCCCGGGATCACGGGAACCCCGTAGCCGGAAACGTGGTTCTTGGAGCGGATCTTGTCCCCCATCAGCTCCAGCGCCTTCACGCCAGGACCAATGAACACGATCCCGTTCTCCTGCAGGAGCCGGGCGAAAGCGGCGTTTTCACTCAGGAACCCATAGCCCGGGTGCACGGCCTGGGCCCCGGAGGCTCGGCAGGCAGCCAGCACTGCACCGGCATCGAGGTAGCTCCGGCGCGGATCCGCCGGGCCCAGCCGGATGGCTGTGTCAGCTTCGCGCACGTGCCGGGCTTCGGCGTCGTCGTCGCTGTAGACGGCAACGGTCCGCAGCCCCAGCCGCTTCAGGGTGCGGATCACGCGGCAGGCAATTTCGCCGCGGTTCGCGACTAATACAGTGTCTACAGTGTTGATTGTCATCGGTTCACATCCGGAATAGGCCGAAGGAGGTCTCGGGCAGCGGTGCGTTGGCGCATACGTCCAGGGCCAGGCCGAGGACGGTGCGGGTATCCTGCGGATCGATAATCCCGTCATCCCAGAGCCGGGCAGTTGAGTAGTACGGGCTGCCCTGGGATTCGTAGTCCTGCCGGATGGGTTCGCGGAAGGCGTCCTCGTCCTCGGCGCTCCATTCTTCGCCGCGGGCCTCCATGGCGTCCCGGCGCACAGTGGCCAGCACCGAGGACGCCTGGTTGCCGCCCATCACGGAGATCCGGGCAGCGGGCCACATCCACAGGAACCGCGGCGAGTAGGCCCGCCCGCACATCGAATAGTTGCCGGCGCCAAAGGATCCACCGACCACCACGGTCAGCTTCGGGACGCGGCAGGTGGCAACGGCGGTGACCATCTTGGCCCCGTGCCGTGCGATACCTCCCGCCTCGTAGTCCCGGCCGACCATAAAGCCGGCGATGTTCTGCAGGAAGATCAGCGGGATGCCGCGCTGATCGCAGAGCTCGATGAAGTGGGCGCCCTTCTGTGCGGATTCGCTGAACAGGACGCCGTTGTTGGCCACGATCCCCACCCGGTGTCCGTGCAGCCGGGCGAAGCCGGTAACCAGGGTGATGCCGTATTCCTTCTTGAACTCGTGGAATTCGCTGCCGTCGGTAATCCGGGCGATGATCTCGCGGACGTCGTAGGGCGTCTGCAGGTCCGCTGGCACGGCACCATAGAGCCCGGCCTGGTCAACCGCGGGTGCCAGCGATTCCACCGGCTCCCAGGCGCGGAGCGGGTCCGGGAAGGTTTCGGCGATGTCCCGCACAATTTCCAGGGCATGGGTATCGTTTTCGGCCAGATGGTCGGTGACCCCGGAGATCCGCGAGTGCAGTTCCCCGCCGCCAAGTTCCTCAGCGGTGACCACCTCGCCGATGGCTGCCTTCACCAGCGGCGGTCCGCCCAGGAAGATGGTGCCCTGGTTCCGGACAATCACTGTTTCGTCGCTCATGGCGGGAACGTAGGCGCCGCCGGCGGTGCAGGAGCCCAGGACGGCGGCGATCTGGGGGATTTTCCGGGCGGACATCTGTGCCTGGTTATAAAAGATCCGGCCGAAGTGCTCCCGGTCCGGGAAGACTTCATCCTGCATGGGGAGGAACGCTCCGCCGGAATCCACCAGGTAGATGCACGGCAGCCGGTTTTCCAGGGCGATTTCCTGGGCCCGGAGGTGCTTCTTCACGGTCAGCGGGTAGTACGTGCCGCCCTTGACCGTCGCATCATTGGACAGCACCATCACGTGGCGTCCGTGGATCAGGCCGATGCCGGCGATCAGGCCGGCTGCGGGGCATTCGTCCCCATACATGCCGTTGGCGGCCAGCGGAGCGATTTCCAGGAACGGGCTGCCGTCGTCGAGCAGTGCCTCCACCCGGTCCCGGGGAAGCAGTTTCCCGCGCCCCGTGTGACGCTCCCGGGAACGGGGCGGGCCGCCCTGGGCGGTTTCGGCAAGGCGTTTGCGCAGCTCTTCTGCCAGGACCCGCTGGGCCGCATCATTGGCCGTGTAGGACGCCGAAGCGGCATCCACACCGGTAGCAAGGGTCTCCATCGACTTCCTTAGGTTTCACCGCGTGGGACCTGCGTCATTTCCAACGCCGGTTAATGACCACTAACCCAAATCAGGTTAGTGGCTATTAACTGACCTGTCCACCACAATGGAAGACGTTGCCAAACAGGACCTCGGAAAGGCATGCATGGAAGTCACCAAGACCACCCCGCGCACCGCAACCGGCCGCAGCGCGGCCAAGGCATCGCGGCGCGCCGCCATGCTCGACGCCGCTGCGGCCCTGTTCGCCGAGCGCGGCTACAACGGCGTCTCCATCGAGGAACTCGGTGCAGCCACCGGTGTCAGCGGGCCGGCGGTCTACCGGCACTTCAGCGGCAAACCCGCTGTCCTGGCTGCACTGCTGATCGGGGTGAGCAAGGACCTGCTGGAAGGCGGCACCGCCGTCGTCGCTGACTCCAGCACCGCCGAGGAGGCGCTGACCGGGCTGATCGAATTCCAGGTGGACTTCGCCCTGCGTCAGTCCAATGTGATCCGGGTCCAGGACCGGGACCTGGCGAGCCTGCCCGAGGAGGACGAACGCACGGTCCGCCAGCTCCAGCGCCAGTACGTGGAGGTCTGGGTGGATGCCATTTCCGCACTGCACCCGGATTCGGGACTGCCGCTGCTTCGTCACCGGGCCCAGGCGGTATTCGGGCTGATCAATTCCACGTCCCACACCTTGACCAGCAAAACCACTGCCCGCGAGACGGTGCGTCTGCGTTCCCTCTTGGAGCGGATGGCGTGGGCGGCATTGAATGCCTAGTACGCTGAATAAAACACCCCGAGCAGAAAGACCTGCCGTGATTGAGCTTCGTGCCGTAGTTCCAGCCGACCTGGATGAATTCTTCAACCATCAGCTGGACCCGGGCGCCAACCATATGGCCGCCTTCGCCGCTAAAAATCCGTCAGACCGGGGCGTCTTCGACCTCCACTGGCAGCAAATCCTGAGCGACTCCGGCATCACCGTGCGCACCATTGTGGCCGACGGCGACGTTGTGGGCTCCATCCTGGCCTACCGCGAAGGCGATGTCCCGGAGATCAGCTACTGGATCGACCGTTCCCGCTGGGGTCAGGGAATTACGACGGCGGCCGTTGGCCTGTTCCTCGAAGAGTTCCCTGAGCGTCCGGTCCGGGCGCGCGCTGTGGCAGACAACGTCAGCTCCATCCGCATCCTGGAACGCTACGGTTTCAAGATGATCGGTGAGGAGCGCAGCTTCGCCAACGCGCGCGGCGCCGTCGTCCGCGAACTGGAACTCGAACTGGCCTAATCAGGCCATCGCCAGGACCATGGCGGGCTCGGCCAGCACATCCCCGACGTCCCGCAGGAACCCGGCGCCTTCCGCACCGTCCACCAGCCGGTGGTCGAAGGACAGGCTAAGCGTCGTGACCTGCCGCAGGGCGATGCCGCCCTCGTACTCCCATGGCTGGCTCCGGACCGCCCCCAAAGCAAGGATCGCGGCCTCCCCCGGATTCAGGATCGGTGTTCCGGCATCCACCCCGAACACCCCCACGTTGGAGATCGAGACGGTGCCGCCTGCGAGCGCCGCCGGCGGAGTCCGCCCGTCGCGGGCGGTGCCCGCCAGATCGGAAATCGCCAGGGCCAGTTCCCGCAGACCCAGATCCTGGGCATCCTTAATGTTCGGCACCATCAGTCCGCGCGGCGTTGCTGCCGCGATACCGAGGTTCACGTACCGGTAACGGACAATCTCCCGCGCCGGTTCGTCCCAGCTGGCGTTCAGCCCCGGGTGCCGCTGCAGGGCCAGGCAGACAGCCTTCGCCGCGAGGACCAGCGGAGTCAGCCGCACGCCCTCGAACTCCCGGCGGGTCCTGAGTTTCTCCAACAGCTTCATCGAACCCGTGACGTCCACAGTGAGGAAGACGGTGGCATGCGGCGCGGTGAAGGCGCTGGCGACCATGGCAGCAGCCGTATGCTTCCGGATCCCCGCAATCGGGATCCTCTCCTCACGTTCCTGCCCCAGGTGCGGCGCGTCTGCAACCACGGGCTGGACGCCGGCGGCCGCCTTCGCGGCGGCAGTTTCCCCTCGCTCCCGGAGAGCGCTGCCCGGGAGTAAGGCGGCCTCAACATCTGAGCGCAGGATCCTCCCCTCCGGACCGCTTCCGGGCACCAGACTCAGGTCGATTCCGTGGTCCCGGGCGAGCTTCCGCACCGGCGGAGTGGACCGTGGCCGCTCGGTGATGAGTGCCCGGGCGCCTCCCCCGGATTCCCCGGATCCGCCCCCGGCCCTTCCCCCGGTGGATGCTGCCGGGACAACCGGTTCCGCGGCCGCGAGCCCCGGGCGCGGTTTCCGGACCGGGCGGCCGGTTGTGTCCGGTTCGGCACCGTATCCCACCAGGGTCGGCTGCCGGCGCGGGGCCTGCTGCGTCCCTGCGACTTCGTCCGGAGCATCCTCTGCTGAGAAATTCCCGCCAGGAGATTCCACGCTCCCGGTGGCGTCGGAAATGTCAAAGGAGATGATGGTCGAGCCCACTTCGACGATCGTCCCCGGCAGCTCGTGCAGCCGGGCGACGACGCCGGCAAAAGGCGAGGGCAGTTCCACCACGGCTTTGGCCGTCTCCACCTCGGCGATGACCTGGTTCAGCGCCACCGCTTGCCCTTCGGCCACCTTCCAGCTGAGGATCTCGGATTCAGTCAGCCCTTCTCCCAGGTCCGGGAGCCGGAATTCGCGGATCATGCCTGCACCCCTTCCAGCGCTGCCAGGCCATCCAGCGAGTTGGGCCGGCGCATCACCCGGTCCACGCCGTCCAGGATCCGGTCCAGGTCCGGGAGGTGGTGTTTCTCCAGCCGGGCCGGCGGGTAGGGAACATCGAAGCCGGTCACCCGGACCGGTGCGTGCTCGAGGAAATCGAAGCAGCGCTCGGTGATGCTCGCGGCGATTTCCGCGCCCAGCCCGCCCGACTGGGCCGCTTCATGGGTAACCACCAGCCGGCCGGTCTTCCGCACGGAAGCCTCAACGGCGTCGTAATCCACGGGCGCCAGCGAGCGCAGGTCGATCACCTCGACGGAGATGCCTTCGTCGGAGGCAGCGGTGGCCGCATCGAGGGCAGTCATCACCAGCGGACCGTACGCCACCAGCGTGACGTCGGTCCCCGCTGCTGCCACCCGGGCCTTACCCATCGGCAGGGCGCCGTCGAGCGTCAGATCCACGTCCCCCTTGGTGTGGTAACGCCGCTTGGGCTCGAAATAGAGCACCGGGTCATCGCACGCGATGGCCTGCCGGATCATGGTGTACGCGTCCTGCGGGTTGGAAACGCTGATGACCCGCAGCCCCGAGGTGTGCGTGAAATAGGCTTCGGGTGACTCCGAATGGTGCTCGGGGGAACCAATCCCGCCGCCGAAGGGTACCCGGATGGTCAGCGGCAGCTTCACAGCCCCGCGCGTCCGGTAATGCATCTTGGCGACCTGGGAGACGATCTGGTCGAACGCCGGGTAGATGAACCCGTCGAACTGGATCTCCACCACCGGCCGATAGCCGCGGTAAGCGAGCCCGACGGCGGTCCCCATGATGCCGGACTCTGCCAGCGGTGTGTCCACTACCCGGTCGGAACCGAACTCCGCCTGCAGCCCGTCGGTGATCCGGAAGACTCCGCCAAGCTTGCCGATGTCCTCCCCCATCAGGAGCACTTTCGGGTCCCCTGCCAGGGCCTCGCGCAGCCCGGCGGTAATCGCCCGGCCAAAGGTCATGCTGCTCATCGCCGTCCGCCTTCCACAGCAATGCCACCAGCAGCGCCCAGAGTGGCGAGATAACGCCCGTAATGATCACGCTGGCGCATCAGCGCGCTGTTCGGCTCCGCGTAGACGTGGGCGAAGACCTCCATTGGCTCGGGATCGGGCAGTCCCAGGCAGGCGCCGCGAAGGGCAGCGGCCAGTGCGTCGGCATCGTTCTCCACCGAGTTCCGGAAGTCGTCGTCGAACTCCCCCTCGGCCTCCAGGCAGGCGCCGAGCCTGCTGATCGGATCCCGTTCCTTCCATTCCAGGAGCTCGGCAGGATCGCGGTAGCGGGTGGGATCATCGGCGGTGGTGTGCGGACCCATCCGGTAGGTGACAGCCTCGATAAAGGTGGGCCCTCCCCCGCTGCGTGCCCGGTCCAGGCCCTCCCGTGTCGCGGCGAGCGTGGCCAGGACATCGTTGCCGTCCACCCGGATGGAGGGGATGCCGAAGCCCGGCGCCCGGTTCGCCACGGGTATCTGGGCCTGCAGCCCCACCGGCTCGGAGATGGCCCACTGGTTGTTCTGGCAGAAGAAGATCACCGGTGCCTGGAAGCTGGCGGCGAAGACCATGGCCTCGTTGACGTCGCCCTGGCTCGTGGCGCCGTCGCCGAAGTAGCTGATGGCGGCGTCGTCCGAGCCGTCCTGCTGGATGCCCATCGCATAGCCGGTGGCATGCAGTGTCTGCGCCCCGATGATCACCTGGGTGGGTGCCATGTTGACCGAGTACGGGTCCCAGCCGGCAGCGGCGTTCCCGCGCCAGACGCGCATCAAGTCATCGAGACCCACGCCGCGGCAGAATGCCACGCCGTTTTCCCGGTAGCTGCTGAAGGCGAAGTCTGAAGGCCGCAGTGCCCGGGCCGAACCCACCTGCGCGGCTTCCTGTCCGAGGAGCGGGGGCCACAGACCCAGTTCTCCCTGCCGCTGCAGGGAGGTGGCTTCGGTGTCGATCCGCCGGATCAGGACCATGTCCCGGTACAGGCCGCGCAGTGCTGCGCCGTCGATGTCCTCGACCCACCGGTCGTAGAAGGCATCCGGGACGCGCGTTCCGTCGGGGCGGATGAGCTGGACGTAGGGGTCGTGCGGTTCCGTCCCGGTATTTTCGGGATTCTCTACCGGCATATGCAGGGACACTTTGATACGCATCCTTCCGTGTTGCGGCCCCGGGGGTGGTGGGGTCCGAACCTGATGCCGGGCGCCTTTGCCCGGATAGCTGTGACCCTACTCACACCAAGCATGCGGCACAACCATGCCCGGATCGATTGAGCATCCTGCCCTGTCTGGGCAGATTTCGCCGTGCTAGCGTTGCGCACTATGCAGATTCTGGACGCTACCGACTTTCGTGTCCTGCGGGCCATGGCCACTGATCCGCGGCGGACCGTCGTGGCGCTGGCCAGCCGGCTGGGCATCTCCCGGAACACGGTTCAGGCGCGGTTGTCCCGGATGGAAAACAATGGCGCTTTCCTCTCCTTCGAGCGGCGGATCAGCCCGGTGGCACTGGGCTACCCGCTGATGGCCTTTGTCCATGTGCACGTCCAGCAGCAGCGGCTCACCGAGATCACCACTGAACTTTCGGGCATTCCGGAAGTTGTGGAGGCGCACGGACTCACCGGTGCGGCGGACATCCTGCTGCGCATCGTGGCGCTCGACGCCGAGGACCTGTTTCGGGTGAACAAGGCAATCCTGGCCGTGCCCGGCGTCGAACGTTCGGACACCACCCTGGCGATGGGTGAACTGATCCCCTACCGGGTAGCTCCGCTCCTTGACCGGGGACCGGCCGGCACGCCCTGAGGTTCCCGGGACCTTAAACAGGGCAGGTGCCCTCCCCCGCTGGGAGAGGACACCTGCCCTGGTTGTGTCTGGAGAAAGGCCTAGTGATCCACGGCCTTCTCCGCGCCGACACCGGTCAGCGAGCGGACTTCCATCTCTGCCTGCTTCTCCGGGGACTCGTTGTCCTTGCCGGTAACCGTTCCCAGCCAGCCAAGGAAGAAGGCCAGCGGGATCGAGACGATGCCCGGGTTGTTCAGCGGGTACAGCGAGAAGTCGACTCCGGAGATCATCGACGTTTCGGCGCCGGACATGACCGGCGAGAAAATGATCAGGCCGATCGCAGATCCCAGGCCGCCATACATGCTCCAGAGCGCACCGCGTGTGTTGAAGCGCCGCCAGTAGAGCGAGTAGATGATGGTCGGCAGGTTCGCGCTGGCGGCGACAGCGAAGGCCAGCGCCACCAGGAAGGCCACGTTCTGCCCCTGCGCACCGATCCCGCCCAGGATGGAGACGACGCCGATGACCAGCACCGTACGGCGGGCCACCTTCACCTCGCGCTCGGAATCAACCTTCCCCTTCCGAACCACGTTGGTGTAGATGTCGTGGGCGAAGGAAGCAGCGGCCGTGATGGTCAGGCCAGCGACCACGGCCAGGATGGTGGCGAATGCTACTGCCGAAATGAGGCCCAGCAGCACCGGACCGCCCAGGGCGAAGGCCAGCAGCGGAGCGGCCGAGTTCACCCCGCCCGGAGCGGAAGTGATGGTTTCGCGGTCGATCATGGCCGCGGCACCGTAGCCGAGCACCAGCGTGAAGAGGTAGAAGAGGCCGATCAGCCAGATGGCCCAAACCACGGAGCGGCGGGCTTCCTTGGCAGTCGGTACCGTGTAGAAGCGCATCAGCACGTGCGGCAGTGCCGCGGTGCCCAGGACCAGTGCCAGGCCAAGCGAGACGAAGTCCAGCTTGGAGGTTTCCGACTTACCGTACTGCAGTCCCGGGTCCAGGATCGCAGCGTTACCTGAGGTCTCGACTGCCGCACCCAGGAGCTCGGAAAGGTTGAAGTCATTCAGCGCCAGCACCCATACCGTCATCACGGCTGTGCCGGCGATCAGCAGGCAGGCCTTGATGATCTGCACCCAGGTGGTGCCCTTCATGCCGCCAACGAGCACGTAAATGATCATCAGCGTGCCGACGATCGTGATCACGAGGGACTGGCCCACCTTGGAATCGATTCCCATCAGCAGGGAAACGAGTCCGCCGGCACCGGCCATCTGCGCCAGCAGATAGAAGAAGCACACTGCCAGCGTCGTGATGGCTGCGGCGATGCGGATCGGACGCTGCTTGAGCCGGAAGGAGAGCACATCGGCCATGGTGAACTTGCCGGTGTTGCGCAGCATTTCCGCCACCAGCAGCAGCGCGACGAGCCAGGCCACCAGGAAGCCGATCGAGTACAGGAAGCCGTCATAGCCGTTGACCGCGATGGCTCCGACAATGCCCAGGAACGACGCCGCCGACAGGTAATCGCCGGCAATGGCAGTTCCGTTCTGCGGCCCGGTGAACGAGCGCCCTGCGGCGTAGTAGTCCGCTGCGGTCTTGTTGTTGCGGCTGGCACGGAGCACCACCACGAGCGTGACGGCAACAAACAAACCAAAAATCAGCATGTTCAGCCAGCCGCTTTCCTGCACCGCCTCAGCGGTGACGGTGGCGGAAATGTTCAGCGTGTTCATTTGGTCTCCTCCGGGCGGGTGACGCCTTGGGCCTCAAGTTCCCCGCGCAGTTCAGCGGCGATCGGGTCCATCCTGCGGTTGGCATAGCTGACGTACCACATGGTGATGCCGAATGTGGTGACAAACTGCAGCAGGCCCAGAATGATGCCGAGGTTGACGTTGCCGAACACGGGCGTTGACATGAAGTCGTGGGCGTAGTCGGCGAGCAGCACGTAGGCGAAGTACCAGATCAGGAAGAACGCCGCCAGCGGGAAGATGAAGCTGCGCTGGCGTTTCCGCAGCTCCTGGAACCGCGGCGAGGCCTGGACTTCCTGGAAGTCGACCGGCGCCGTGTTTCCGGGGTGTGATTGTGGCTGCTGTTCAGCCATCTCTCCTCCTTGGGTTGGGCACGTGCGGTACGGCATCCGGGCCCGGGACCCATGGCGGATCTACGGACACCACGCACCGTCTGTGATGGCCATCACTGTTCCAACTCCGGAGCCCTCCTGCCAGTTTCGCCGCGTCCCCGTCGGTGAACGGTCCGGTCTCTGCGCCCAACGGCATGCCAACCGCCTTCGGCAGCCCGGCGCTCTGGGTAGGGTTTAGGCATGTCACCCGCCGTCGATGCCGCCCTGGTCTGCGCCATTGCCGTGCTTACCCTCACGGCCGTAGGTGCTTTGGGCTACCGGCTGAGCCGGTCGCAGCGTGATCTTGGCTCCGATGCCGAACGCGCTGCCTACGCCACCCTGCATACCGCCTCGCTGGCATCCCGGCACCTGCGGGCCGGGCTCACCCCGGCCGGTGCGTCCCGGGCCAGCCGGCACCTGCGGGGGCTGCTGCGGTGCGAAACCCTGCTGCTGACCGACACCGCCGCTGTGCTGGCCTGGGAGGGAACGCTTCCGGACACCCCGGCGCGCCG